>NZ_JBHUUX010000014.1:0-101321 GCF_042670845.1 Promicromonospora sp. NPDC057138
CAGCCTGTCCCCCCTGCGCAAGGCTCACCTTGCGCAGGGGGGACAGGCGCTCTACTTCGCGGGTCCCGTCAGAGGCCGAAGCGCTTCTGCACAGCCCGCACGCTCTCGGCGGACGCCCGCAGGCCCGCCAGCTCCTCGTCCGACATCGGGACTCGCACGTTGTCGGTGACGCCGCGCCGGTCCACGAGGGACGGTACCGACAGGCAGACGTCGCTGATGCCGTAGTAGTCGTCCAGCAGCGAGGACACCGGCATGATCCGGCGCTCGTCGTTGAGCACCGCCTCGATGATGCGGGTCGTGGCCAGGCCGACGGCGTAGTTGGTGGCCCCCTTCCCGGCGATGATCCGGTAGGCCGAGTCGACCACCTCGTGGTGCACCTCCGCGCGCGCCGCGGCGTCGATCGGCGCGGCGCCGCCCACCGGCTCCCAGTCGAGCAGCGGGACGCCGCCGATCGAGGCGGAGCTCCACAGCGCGATCTCGGAGTCCCCGTGCTCCCCGGCGATGTAGGCGTGCACGTTCGCGACCGCGACCCCGCAACGCTCGGCGAGCACGACGCGCAGCCGGGACGAGTCCAGGACGGTGCCGCTGCCGAACAGCTGCTCGCGCGGCAGGCCGGAGATCTTGAGCGCCGCGTACGTGACCACGTCCACGGGATTGGTCACCATCAGGTAGGTCGCGTCGGGCGCGACGTCGACCAGGCCGGGCAGGATCTGCCGCATCAGCCCGATCGTCGCCTCGGCGAGGTCGGTTCGGGTCTGCCCGGGCTTCTGCTTCGCCCCGGCGGTCACCACGACGACGTCGGCGCCCGCGCAGACAGCGACGTCGTCCGAGCCGATCACGTGCGCCTGGGGCGTGAACATCAGGCCGTGCTGCAGGTCCAGCACCTCGGCCTGGACCTTGGCCCGGTTCACGTCGTGCAGGGCGATGGTGCGCGCGGATCCCCGCGCGAGCGCGGCGAAGGCCAGCGTGGACCCGACCGCCCCGGCACCCACCACGGCGATCTTGGTGGTCTGCGAGCTGGAAGGCTCCGTGACCGGGACGTTCGAGAGGGCTGCCATGCGCCCAGGCTATGCGGGTCGGCGGGCTAGGTGTCGAGCCGGGCCAGCGCGGCGCGGACCAGCGCCGGGTCCGTGGTGGGCCAGAACCCGGGCATCGAGCGGGTCAGGAACGACGCGTACCGGGCGGTCGCGAGCCGCGGGTCCAGGACGGCGACCACTCCGCGGTCGTCCATGCTCCGCACCAGGCGCCCCGCGCCCTGCGCGAGCAGCAGCGCCGCGTGCTGCGCGGACACCGCCATGAACCCGTTGCCGCCCGCCTGCTCGACGGCGCGGGCGCGCGCCGCCTTGACCGGGTCGTCGGGGCGCGGGAACGGGATGCGGTCGATGAGCACGAGCTGGCAGGACGGGCCCGGCACGTCGACGCCCTGCCACAGCGACAGCGTGCCGAACAGGCAGGTGGCCGGATCGTCGGCGAACTGGCGCACCAGGGTGGGCAGCTGGTCGTCGCCCTGGGCCAGGATCGGGATGTCCAGCCGCTCGCGCATGGCCTCCGCCGCCGCGTTCGCCGCGCGCCGCGACGAGAACAGGCCGAGCGTGCGGCCCCCCGCCGCGGTGATGAGCTCGGCGATCTCGTCGAGCTGCGCCTCCGTGGTGGGCTCCCGGCCGGGGGCCGGGAGGTGTCGCGCGATGTACAGGATGCCCTGGCGCGGGTAGTCGAACGGGCTGCCGGCGTCCAGGCCCTGCCACGGCGGGGCGTCCTCGCCCTTGAGACCCAGCGTGCCGGCCACCGGGTCGAAGGTGCCGCCCAGCGCCAGCGTGGCCGAGGTGAAGATGCCCGTCGCCTCGCCCAGCAGGTGCGTCCGGATCAGGCCCGCCACGTGCAGCGGCGCCGCGTGCAGGCGCGTCACGTTGTCGCCGAACCCGCCCCACCCGTTGTCGGGGCGCGAGCACCACAGCACGTCGGCGGTCGTGTCCTGCGACGCCATGCGCTCCGCCGTCTCGAAGAGCTGGAGCATGGCGCCCTGCGCCATCTTCAGACCCGGGTCGGGCTGGCCGGCGGCCTGGCCCTTGCCGCCGTTCGCGTCCGGCTTGAGCGTGCTCAGCACCTCGCGCGCGGCGTCGCGCACCGCGCCGACCGCCGTCCGCAGGGAGTCCGGCAGGCCTTCCGGGAACCGCTCGGCGGGCGCCGTGACGAGCAGCGTCCCGAGGTCCTGCGCGGCCTTGTCCAGGGTCTCGGTGTTGGTCCCGGCGTGCCGCCGCGCGAGCCGCGCCGCGTTCTCCACCGAGGCCATCGACAGGTCCACCGTGGCCGACGACGTCACGCGGTCCGTGAGCTCGTGCGCCTCGTCCACCACGACGACGTCGTGCTCCGGGAGGACGCCCGGGCTGCCCGTGGCCGCGATGCCGAGCATCGCGTGGTTGGTGACCACGACGTCCGCGTCCCGGGAGGCGGCGCGCGCCTTGTCCGGGAAGCACTCGGCGAGCATGGGGCACTTGCCGCCGAGGCACTCCATGGCCGTCACGGACACCTGCCGCCACGCCCGGTCGGGCACGCCGGGCACCAGGTCGTCGCGGTCGCCCGTGTCGGTCTCGCTCGCCCACTCGTGCAGGCGGCGGACGTGGTCGGCGAGCGTGGCGCCGTCGTCCTTGCGCCGGCCGCGCGCGCCGCCAGGGCCGGGCGTCTCGTCGGTGCGCGGGTGGTCCTCGCCGCCGGGCAGGTCGAAGAGCGTGGGCTCGTCGGCCGGGTACCCGCCGCCGATCTTGTGCACGCACAGGTAGTTGTGCCAGCCCTTGAGCAGGGCGATCCGCGGCTCGCGCGGGAGCTGGGGCGTTACCGCCTTCGCGACGAGCGGGAGGTCGCGCGTGATGACCTGGCGCTGCAGGGCGAGGGTCGCCGTCGAGATGATGACCTTGCTGCCGTCGGCCACCGCGTGCCGGACGGCGGGCACGAGATAGCCGAGCGACTTACCCGTGCCCGTGCCGGCCTGGACGAGCAGGTGCTCGCCCTTCTCGATCGCCTCGCCGACGGCCACCGCCATCCGATGCTGGCCGTCCCGGCGTCCGCCACCCAGCTCGCCGACGGCAAGGTCGAGGAGCTCCTCGACGTCGGGAACTCGCTGGTCGGAAGTCGTGTCGGTGGGTGCGTCGGGAAGGCTGGTCACGCACTCGATCCTAGGCCGGACCTCCGACATCCACCCCACGTCGTCCACAGGCCCGGCACCGCCGCCCGGACATGCCAGACGCCCAGGTCGGCGGTGCGACCTGGGCGTCTGGCACGTTCCGGGGTGGCTGTGGGTCAGGACGCTACAGCGACCTGCTTCAGCTCTGTGGCGAGCTGCTCGTCGACGCGGCCGCGCAGGTGCGTACCCGCCGCGACGTGCTCGGTCAGCTCGATGTCGCCGTGCTCGTGCACGCGGTGCACCAGGTCGCCTCGCTCGTACGGGACCACGAGGTCGATCTGGATCCCCGGGCGCGGCAGGTCGGCGGCGATCCGGGCCCGCAGCTCGGCGATGCCCTCACCGGAGTGCGCCGAGACGACGGCGGTGTGCCGCTCCCGCCGCTGGATGCGGCCGACGACCGTCGGGTCCGCGATGTCGGCCTTGTTGAGCACCACGATCTCGTGCACGTCCCCGAAGGCGGGGATCTCGGACAGCACCTCGCGGACCGCCGCGATCTGCCCCTCCGGGTCCGGGTGGGACGCGTCGACCACGTGCAGCAGGATGTCGGCGTCGCCGACCTCCTCCAGCGTGGACCGGAACGCCTCGACGAGCTGGTGCGGCAGGTGCCGCACGAACCCGACCGTGTCCGTCAGCGTGTAGATGCGGCCGTCCTCGGTCTTGGTACGCCGCACCGTCGGGTCCAGCGTGGCGAACAGGGCGTTCTCGACAAGCACTCCCGCGCCCGTGAGCGCGTTCAGCAGCGAGGACTTGCCCGCGTTCGTGTAGCCGGCGATGGCGACCGCCGGGATGGCGTTGCGCTTGCGGCTCAGCCGCTTGGTCTCGCGCGCCGGCTTCATCGCGACGATCTCGCGCCGCAGCTTCGCCATCCGGTTGCGGATGCGCCGCCGGTCCAGCTCGATCTTGGTCTCACCGGGGCCACGCGAGCCCATGCCGGCGCCCGCGCCGCCCACCTGGCCACCGGCCTGGCGGGACATCGAGTCGCCCCAGCCGCGCAGGCGCGGCAGCAGGTACTCGAGCTGGGCGAGCTCGACCTGCGCCTTGCCCTCACGGGACTTCGCGTGCTGCGCGAAGATGTCCAGGATCAGGGCCGTACGGTCGACGACCTTGACCTTCACCACGTCCTCCAGCGAGCGGCGCTGGGACGGGGCGAGCTCACCGTCGACGATCACGGTGTCGGCGCCCGACGCCATGACGACCTGTGCGAGCTCCAGGGCCTTGCCGGAACCCAGGTACGTGCCCGGGTCGGGCTTCTGCCGGCGCTGCAGCAGGCCGTCCAGCACCTGCGAGCCGGCCGTCTCGGCCAGCGCGGCGAGCTCGCGCAGCGAGATCTCCGCGTCGCGGGCCGCGTGCTCGCCGCCCGTGAACAGGCCGACGAGCACCACCTTCTCCAGACGCAGCTGCCGGTACTCGACCTCGGTGACGTCTTCCAGCTCGGTCGACAGACCGGCCACGCGGCGCAGCGCAGTGCGCTCCTCGAGGTCCAGCTGGTCGCCGTCGGCCACGGTGTGCACCGTTGCGCCGTCGGCACGTGCGGTCCCCGCCCGAGCGAGAACCCGTGCCACGACATCGTTCGCGATGGCCTGGGCGTCTGCCTGGACCGCGCGGAGTTCGGGCGTCTCCTCTGCGGGGAGCTCGGGCTCTGTCGGGGTGTGGGTCATGTACTGCCTAACTCTCGGTTGTTCGTCCTTCGGTACAACAAGGATCCCACGGCCGAAAGTCCCGCGGCTATGTCTTTCCACGGCGGTCTGGTCAGAAATCCAGCCGCATCACCCGGCGCCGCTTCGTCGGGCGGCTGACCTCCGTCAGGCCCGCCGCCGCGAACGGGCCGGGCGTGCCCACGTTGACCTCGCCCCACGCGATCTCCTGGCCCGGGTTCGGCGCCATCGGGTACCCCTCGACGGCCTGGGCGCCCCGTTCCCGCGCGTGCTCGACGGCGGCCGCCGCCAGCGCGTACATCAGCCCCTGCTTGCGGTAGCCGACCCGGACGGCGAAGCAGGTGACCGCCCAGACGCCGTCGTCGTCCTTGTCCTCGTGCCGGCCCGCCCAGGGCACCTGGCTGCCCCGGTACCGCACGAACTCGGTGCGAGGCGCCACCGCCACCCACCCGGCCGGCTCGGCGTCGACGTAGGCCAGCAGGGCGCCCGACGTCGGCGCGGCGGCGCCGTCCTCGCCGGCCGGAGCGTCGCCGGCCGGACCGCCGTCGGGTGAACCGGCGTCGAGCTGTTCCCGCAGGTGGTGCGCGCGCTCCTCGACGGACAGGTACCACCAGGCGCGGTCGCCGAGCCGGATGCGCTGGCACTGGCAGTGGTGGGCGCCGCCGCGCGTGCCGAACACGGCCTGCACGTCGTCCCACCGATCCGGGGTGGCCGGAACGATCTCCATTCCGGAAGGCTGGCACCGGTCACGCCGGGCGGCAAGCGCCTACGATTACGCGGTGTCCACCGACCACTACTTCACCGCCCAGCCCGCCTCGGACGACGAGCGCCGCACCCGCACCGTCCACCTCGCCGGCCGGGAGCTGGAGGTCGAGGTGGCGTCCGGCGTCTTCTCGCCCGGCGGCGTCGACAAGGGCACGGCGGTGCTGCTGAACCGGGTGCCGGCGGCCCCGCCGTCGGGCAACCTGCTCGACCTGGGGTGCGGCTGGGGGCCCATCACGATCTCCCTCGCGCTGGAGGCGCCGCATGCCACGGTGTGGGCGGTCGACGTCAACGAGCGCGCCCTCGACCTGGTGCGCCGGAACGCCGAGCGGCTCGGCCTCGGCAACGTCCGAGCCGCCCTGCCCGACGACGTGCCCGCCGGCCTGGAGTTCGACGCGTGCTGGTCCAACCCGCCGATCCGCGTGGGCAAGCAGGCGCTGCACGAGCTGCTCGCCCGGTGGCTGCCCCGGCTGGCCGAGGGCGCCGAGGCGTGGCTGGTGGTGCAGAAGAACCTGGGCTCCGACTCGCTCGCGCGCTGGATCACCGACACGCTCGGCCAGCAGGTCGACCGGGAGGCGTCGTCCAAGGGCTTCCGCGTCCTGCGCGTCGCGGGCTGACCTGTCAGAAGTGCGGCGCCCGTCAGCGGGCGACCTGGCCCGAGTACACCAGCTCCGCCGGTCCCGCCAGCTCCACGTTGCCGCTCGGCAGGACGCGCACCCGCACCTCGCCGCCCGGCACCTCGACGATCCACGTGTCGGGCGCGCCGTCGCCGGACGTACCGCCCTGCCAGGTACGCACCGCGAGCGCCGCGGCGCACGCGCCGGTGCCGCACGACGGCGTCTCGCCGACCCCGCGCTCGTGCACCCGCATGCGGAGGCGGCCGACGACGCCGTCGGGCCCCTCCTCCTCGCCGAGCGGCACCACGAGCTCGACGTTGGTGCCGTGCGGCGGGAGGGGCGCGACCTCGGGGGCGTGGAAGAGCTCCAGCGAGGCCAGCTCCTCGACGCTCGCGAGGGCGACGACGGTGTGCGGGTTGCCGAGGTCCACGCTGAGGGCGGGGCGGGGCCTGGTCCAGCCGCGGACCGCGACGGCGGCGTCGTACCCCTCGGCCGCCGCGGTCTCGCCGCCGGGCAGGAACCAGGGGCCCATGTCGACGGCGTACCAGCCGCTGGGCTCCTTGGTGACGCGCTTGACGCCGGCGCGGGTGGCGAGGCTGAGCGGGCCGGCGGACAGGTCGGCTAGCCCCTCCTGCTCGGCGAACGCCGCGAAGACGCGCACGCCGTTGCCGCACATCTCGGCGACGGAGCCGTCGGCGTTGCGGTAGTCCATGAACCACTCGGCCGTCGGGTCCTCCGCCAGCGCGGCCAGGGCGGTCTCCTCGCCGGCGCGGGCGAGCGCGGCGGTCGGGGCGAGCCGGATCACGCCGTCGCCGCCGATCCCGGCGCGCCGGTCGGCCAGCTTGCGCACGTCGGCCGGGCCGAGGTCGAGCACGCCCTCGGGGTCCGCGATCAGCACGAAGTCGTTCTGCGTGCCGTGCCCCTTCGTGAAGGCGAGGGTCGCCGGCGTCGGGGCGGAGGGCACAGGGCTGGTCGCAGGCTGCGTCATGATCCCAGGCTACGGCGCACGGGCTCGGTCCCCGCAACGGGCAGGTTCCCGGCGTCGGCGTCGGCCACGATCTGGAGGGCCTCCTGAAGGAGGCGGGGCGAGGCGGCGTCGAGCCAGTGCACGCGGGGGTCGCGCCCGAACCAGCCCATCTGCTTGCGGGCCAGGCGCCGGGTGTTCGCGGTGATCGCAGCCCTGGCCTCGGTCTCGGTGTACTCGCCGCGCCACCAGGCGAGCACCTCCGCGTAGCCGACGGCGCGGGCCGCGGTGACACCCAGGCCGGTGCCCGTGCCGCCCTGCTCGGGGCTCGCGAGGGCGCGCACCTCGTCCACGAGGCCCGCGTCCCACATGCGGTCCACGCGACCGGCGACGCGTGCGTCCAGCACCTCGCGGGAGCAGTCCAGGCCGATCTGCACGGCGGGCCGCACGTACTCCTGGCGCGGCAGGTTGGCCGTGTAGGGGCGGCCCGTGATCTCGATGACCTCCAGCGCGCGCACGATGCGGCGGGTGTTCTGCGGGCCGATGCTGGTCGCGGCCTGCGGGTCGAGCCGCTCCAGCTCGGCGTGCAGGGCGCGGCGGCCCTCGGCCTCGGCGCGCGCCTCCAGGCGTGCCCGGACGTCGGGGTCGGTGCCCGGGAAGTCCATGGCGTCCAGGAGGGCGCGGACGTACAGTCCTGACCCGCCGACGACGACGGCGCGCGCGCCCCGCCCCTCGATCGCGTCCAGGTCGGCGCGTCCCGCCTCCTGGTAGCGCGCAACGGAGGCGTCCTGCGTCGGGTCCAGCACGTCGACCTGGTGGTGCGGGATGCCGCGCCGCTCGGCCGGCGGCACCTTGGCCGTGCCGACGTCCATGCCGCGGTAGAGCTGGTAGGCGTCGGCGTTGACGATCTCCGCGCCGTTCTCGGAGGCGCCGGGCCCTGTAGTGCTCGGCTCTCTGGTGCCCAGCGCCTCGGCCATGTCGAGCGCGAGGTCCGACTTTCCGGTGGCGGTGGGCCCCACGACGGCGACGACTATCACGCGGCCACTTTACGGGCCGCCGCAGGTCACGACAGGATCGTCACCCAGTACTCGGGCGGCAGGTGGTCGTGCGACTGCCCGAACACCTGGACGTCGGTGTTCCAGGCGTCGGCGCCGGCCGCACGCAACGCCGCCCGGATCCCGTCCGTGAGCGCGCCCGGGGTGCTGTCCAGCCCGCCGGGCACTCCCCCGCTCGCGACGACGAGGCCGGCGGCGCCGCGCAGCAGGTCGGCCGCCGCGGCGTCGAGCAGGGCGGCGTCGGGCGGCACCTCCAGCGTCTCGACGTCGGCGGCCCGAGCGCCCAGCACGTCCGCGAGCGCCAGGAGCGCCACCGACGCGCCGGTGCCGGCGGGGGCGCCGTCCGCCCAGGACGTGGCCGCGGCGGCGCGCCGTCCTGAGCCTGTCGAAGGGCGCCGCCCTGAGCCTGTCGAAGGGTCGGGCAACCAGCGCTCACCGATGCCCGAACCCGCGAGCGACGGGCGCAGGCGCCCGTGCCGGAGCGTGGGTCCGTGCGCCAGGACCAGCGGCAGCCGGCCCCCCGCGGTGAGCTCCGCGAGGGCCGCCCGGACTGCGCCGCGAGCCGCCGCGAGCGGGTCCGGCCGCAGGCCAGGGGCCAGCCCGGGGACGAGCAGCGGGGTCGCAGGCAGGATCACGGCGCGCACGGTCATCGAAACTAGCAGCAGGCCCGGCCGTTGGCCGTTCCCGGACGATTCCACCCCATTTCTCACGCGTTCGACGCAGCGGGGGAAGGGGTCTGGCGGGTACTGTGGCCTGGTGAGGTTTTTCGGGTCACGACGCCGGAACACGGCGGGCGACGGCAACCGCGCGGCTACCGGCCCGCAAAAGCCCGAGCCCAAGGAACTCGACGACGACGAGCTGCGGGCGCAGGTCGAAGGCGTACTGCTCCGAGAGCTGACGGGCGGCCTCGACGATCCCGGCTCCATTCCTCAGCCGCTGACGCGCGACCGCGTCGTCGAATGGCTGGGCGAGAACGGGTTCAGCTATTTCGTGGACTCGGAGGGCGACGTCGGCGGGCTGTGGCACGGCTGGCTCTTCTACTTCCTCATGGTCGGCGAGAGCTCCGAGGTGCTCCAGGTGCGCGGGCAGTGGCACCGGGACCTCACCATCGAGCGGCTCGAGGAGATCCTCGAGCTCTGCAACGAGTGGAACGCCGAGCGCATCTGGCCCAAGACGTACGTCCGGGTCCGTGACAACGGGGCGGTGCTGGTCTACACCGAGGTCACCGTCGACCTGGAGCACGGCGTCACGGAGGACCAGCTCGACCAGCTCCTGCAGTGCGGGCTGACCACCGGGTCCATGTTCTTCGAGCACCTCGACGAGACGTACCCCGACCCGCTGAGGTCCGCGCCATGAGCCCGGCCCGGAGTGGAGGCGGCGCCGGCCGCTGGCTCGCCCGACTGCTCAACCCGCGCCCGCCGGCCGCGCGGCGTACCTCGGGCACGCAGACCCGCACCCTTGCGAACGTGCAGGTCGACAAGCCGCGCCCGCTGAGCACGCAGCGCGTCGGCGACGACCTCTCGCGCCGCGGCTACCGGTTCCGGATCGACGACGACGGCGACGTCACCGGCACCTGGGACGGCAACCGGTTCTGGTTCCTGCTGCTCGGCGAGCACGACGAGATCCTGCAGGTGCGCGGCCGCTGGGCCGGCGCGCTGCCGCCCGGCGCGCGGCTGGCCGTGCTGCAGGCCGCGAACGACTGGAACCGCGAGCGCATCTGGCCCAAGGTCTACACGCGCGAGGAGAGCTCGGGGCTCGCCCTGTACGCCGAGGTGTCGGTGGACTTCGAGCACGGCGCCACGGAGGACCAGCTCGCCCAGACCGTGTCGTGCGGCCTGGTGACGGCGAGCCAGTTCTTCTCCACCGTGGCCTCGCTGGCACCCCCGCCCGACGCGGAACCGGGCACCGAGCCGGACCCGGGCGACACCGCGAAGTAGCGCGGCCCTACCTCGCGCGGAGGGTCGGCAGGCCCAGCGGCACCGGGCCCGACGGCGCCGGGGTGCCGTGCGAGTGCGCGTCCTCCCCGCCGCCGAGGCGGACCTTCTCGCGCTCCGCCCACGCGTCGCCCGAGCGGGTGCGCCGCACCGCGAGCGGTCCGTCGGTCACGGGGTCGGCGATGAGGTGGTGCGGGGCGGCCTTCGTCACGGTCACGGTCACCATGTCGCCGGGCCGCGGCAGGCCTTCGGGCACGACGGCGGACAGGCGCGGGTCGTCGAGGCTCGCCGGAGCACCGGTGAGCTCCGCGTGGGCGAGGTGCGCGCCCGAGGCGACCGAGGCGGCGTCGGGCAGCGCGGGCAGGCCGAAGTGCACCAGGCGGTTGTCGGCGGCCCGGCCCGACAGCCGGTGCATCGCGCCGTCCTTCCTGCCGGAGCCCTCGGCGACGAGGACCTCGAGCGTGCGTCCCACCTGCCGTTGCGCCTCCTCGGCGCCGATGCGCTCCTGCAGCGCGAGCAGGCGCTCGAAGCGCTCCTGCACGACCTCCTTGGGGAGCTGGTGGTCCATGGTCGCGGCCGGCGTGCCGGGGCGCGGCGAGTACTGGAAGCTGAACGCCGAGCTGAACCGGGACGCCTCGACGACGCGCAGGGTCTCGGCGAAGTCCTCCTCGGTCTCGCCCGGGAAGCCGACGATGATGTCGGTCGTGATCGAGGCGTCGGGCATCGCGGCGCGGACACGCTCCAGGATGCCGAGGAACTTCTCCGAGCGGTACGAGCGGCGCATCGCGCGCAGGATCCGGTCGGAGCCGGACTGCAGCGGCATGTGCAGCTGCGGCATCACGTTCGGGGTCTCGGCCATGGCGGCGATGACGTCGTCGGTGAACGCGGCGGGGTGCGGGGACGTGAACCGCACGCGCTCCAGGCCCTCGATCCGGCCGCACGCGCGCAGCAGCTTGGCGAACGCGCCGCGGTCGCCGAACTCGACGCCGTAGCTGTTCACGTTCTGACCGAGCAGCGTCACCTCGATGGCGCCTGCGGCCACCAGTGCCTCGACCTCGGCCAGGATCTCGCCGGGACGGCGGTCGCGCTCCTTGCCGCGCAGGTGCGGCACTATGCAGAACGTGCAGGTGTTGTTGCAGCCCACGGAGATGCTGACCCAGCCGGCGTAGACGGACTCGCGCTTGGTCGGCAGCGTGGACGGGAAGACCTGCAGGGACTCCGCGATCTCGACCTGCGCCGACTCGTTGTGCCGGGCACGCTCCAGCAGCACCGGCAGGGCGTCGAGGTTGTGCGTGCCGAACACGACGTCGACCCACGGCGCCTTCGCCACGATGTCGCCGCGGTCCTTCTGGGCCAGGCACCCGCCGACGGCGATCTGCATGCCCGGCCGCTCCGCCTTGACCCCGGCGAGCTGGCCGAGGTTCCCGTACAGCTTGTTCGCCGCGTTCTCGCGCACGGCGCACGTGTTGATCACGATGACGTCGGCGGAGCTCGCCGCCTCGTCCTCGCTGGACGCACGCGTGTAGCCGGCCTGTTCGAGCATGCCTGCCATGTGCTCGGAGTCGTGCACGTTCATCTGGCAGCCCAGCGTGCGCACCAGGTAGGTGCGGGGCCGCTCCGGAGCGTCGTCGCGGACGACGGCGTCCGTCGCCAGTTTGGTCGCGGCGGCGTCGGGCAGGGCTGGGGTGAGGGCGGTCGTGGACATCGGAGCCAACTTTACGGCCCCTGTCGAGCCGCCCCGAACTCGCCCGGGCTCGCCCGGAACAGTGCAGGTCCGACCCCATAGCGGGCATCTGTTACCGAAACGTTGTGCCCGGATGACCCGTCGACTTGGCCCTCGAAACATCGGATCGTTAGGTTCAAGGGATGGACCAGAGCACCCCGACCACCGGCCAACCAGCGGCCGACGAGACCGTGGACGCTCCGACGTCGGACCGCGTCCTCGGGGCGCCCCTCGTAGAGCTGAAGCACGTGAACAAGCACTTCGGCGCGCTGCACGTCTTACAGGACATCAACCTCACCGTCCGCAAGGGCGAGGTGCTGGTCGTGATCGGGCCGTCGGGCTCCGGCAAGTCGACGCTGTGCCGGGCGATCAACCGCCTGGAGACCATCGACGACGGCAGCATCGCCATCGACGGCAAGACCCTGCCCGAGGAGGGCAAGGCCCTGGCGCAGCTGCGCGCCGAGGTCGGCATGGTCTTCCAGTCGTTCAACCTGTTCGCGCACAAGACCGTGCTCGACAACGTGACCCTCGGGCCGCGCAAGGTCCGCGGCATGAGCAAGAAGGCCGCCCAGGAGCAGGCCCGGGCCCTCCTCGACCGCGTGGGCGTCGGCAACCAGGCGGGCAAGATGCCCGCCCAGCTGTCGGGCGGCCAGCAGCAGCGTGTGGCGATCGCCCGCGCGCTGGCGATGCAGCCGAAGGTCATGCTCTTCGACGAGCCGACGTCGGCCCTCGACCCCGAGATGATCAACGAGGTGCTCGACGCCATGGTGGCGCTCGCCCAGGAGGGCATGACCATGATCGTCGTCACGCACGAGATGGGGTTCGCCCGCAAGGCCGCGAACCGCGTGGTCTTCATGGCGGACGGCCAGATCGTCGAAGAGGCTCCCCCCGAGGAGTTCTTCACGGCGCCCAAGAGCGAGCGGGCGCGCGACTTCCTCTCCAAGATCCTGACCCACTGATCTTTCATTGACTGATCCCAGGGTTCCGCAACGGAGCCCGGACTACCGAAGGGGAATCATGCGTAAGCACACCATGGGGCTGCTAGCAATGGCGGCAGTATCTACTCTCGCGCTTTCTGCGTGTGGCGGCGCCGAGGTCGGCGAGCCGTCCGGCGACGACACCGCCGCGGGTGGCGGCGACACCATCCGCATCGGCATCAAGTACGACCAGCCGGGCCTGGGCCTCCAGGAGGGCGACGAGTTCACGGGCTTCGACACCGACGTCGCTCGCTACGTGGCCGACAAGCTCGGCTACTCCGAGGACCAGATCGAGTGGGTCGAGACCATCTCCGCGAACCGCGAGACGGCGCTGCAGAACGGCGACGTGGACATGATCTTCGCCACCTACTCGATCAACGACGAGCGCAAGGAGCTCATCGACTTCGCCGGCCCGTACTTCGTCGCCGGACAGGACCTGCTGGTCGCCGCCGACAACACGGACATCAAGGGCCCGGAGGACCTCGAGGGCAAGAACCTCTGCTCGGTCACCGGCTCGACCTCGGCGGAGAACATCAAGAAGGACTACGCCGAGGGCGTGCAGCTCGTGGAGCGCGGCGGCTACGCCGAGTGCGCCACCGCCCTCGCGTCCGGTGCGGTCGACGCCGTCACCACTGACGACATCATCCTTGCCGGCCTGGCCGCGGCCGAGCAGAACGCCGGCAAGTTTAAGGTCGTCGGCGCGCCCTTCTCGGAGGAGCGCTACGGCGTGGGCCTGCCCGACGGCAGCACCGACGAGTGCGAGAAGATCAACACCGCGATCGGCGAGATGATCGAGGACGGCACGTGGGAGGAGCTCATCGCCAAGAACACCGAGGGCACCGACTACACCCCGAACGCGGACCTCAACCCGCCGGAGCAGGACGCCTGCGCGTGACCTCCTGATAGTTGATCTGTTCCAGCGTGCTCGACGCCGGACCGTCCGCTCTCCGTGCGGCTGCCGGTCCGGCGTCGGGCGCGTCCGGCGCCGTCGGCCCGTGTCGCGACGCCCCCGACCATTTCCCTGAAAGGTGACCGTGGACGACTTCTTCGCCGGGTTCGCCGAGCTCTTCGCTCAGTACGACGTCCTGGCTGCGTTCTGGGTCAATATCCAGCTCACGTTCTGGGCCGCCCTCCTGTCCCTGGTCCTCGGCACCGTGCTCGCACTGATGCGCATCTCCCCGATCGCGTCGCTCCAGTGGGCCGGCACCGCGTACGTGACCATCTTCCGGAACACCCCGCTGACGATCATCCTCACGTTCATGTTCCTGGTGGTGTTCTCGCAGCTGGGGCTCTCAATCTCGGACGACTTCGACACCACGTTCTTCTGGTATGCGGTGATCGGCCTGTCCATCTACCACGCGGCGTTCGTCTGTGAGGCCATCCGCTCCGGCGTGAACACGGTGCCGGTGGGCCAGGCCGAGGCCGCGCGCGCGATCGGGCTCTCGTTCCTGCCCGCGGCGGGCCTCATCATCTTGCCGCAGGCGTTCCGCGGCGCCATCGCGCCGCTCGGCAACACGCTGATCGCGTTGCTGAAGAACTCGACCGTCGCCGTCGCCGCCTCGGTCGCGACCGAGACGTCATCGCTGATGAAGACCATGATCGAGTTCCGACCGGACCTCATGGTCGCGATCTTCCTGCTGTTCGCGGTCGGCTACGTCATCCTGGTGATCCCGATCGGTGTGACCACCACCTGGCTGTCCACCCGACTGGCGGTGAAGCGATGACCGCGTCCGTCCTGTTCGACGCCCAGGGGCCTCGCGCCCGGGCCCTGTCCGCGGTCGGCAACGTCGTCTCAGCCCTGGTGGTGCTCGCCGGGCTCGCCTGGCTGGCGTCCGAGCTGTATGCCAAGGGCCAGTTCGAGTCGTCGCTCTGGCAGAACGCCGTGTCCGCCGAGGCCTGGCAGTCCTACTACCTGCCCGGCCTGCAGAACACGCTGCGCTCGGCGTTGTTCGCCACGGTGGGCTCGGTGGTGTTCGGCATCATCTTCGGCGTCGGACGGCTGTCGCACATTCGTCCGATCCGGTGGATCTCGGGTGTGGTCGTGGAGTTCTTCCGCGCGGTGCCCGTCCTGCTGATGATGATCTTCTTCTACATGTTCTTCTCGGCACAGGCCCAGTGGATCGCCGACCGCCCGTTCGCGGCGGTGGTGCTGGCCCTCGTCCTGTACAACGGCTCGGTCATCGCGGAGCTGGTCAGGTCCGGGGTCGGGAACCTCCCGAAGGGACAGGGCGAGGCCGGGCTGGCGATCGGCCTGACTCCCGGGCAGACGCTCCGCTCCGTCCAGCTTCCGCAGGCCCTCGTCGCCATGCTTCCCGCGATGGTGTCGCAGCTCGTGGTGGTGCTCAAGGACTCGGCGCTCGGCCAGATCATCCTTTACCCCGAGCTGCTCCGATCCGCCCAGATCCTCTCCTCCAAGGAGCAGAACCCGCTGCAGACGCTGGTCGTCGTGGCGATCGTGTTCATCATCATCAACTGGCTGCTCACCGTCCTGGCGCACCGGCTCGCGAGGCTGCTGTCCAGCCGGACGGCGGGGGCCACGATCGAGGGCACCGGCATCGGCATCCCGACCGCCGTGGCCGGTGGACCCGTGGGCGGCGGACCAGGTCCGGGCGCGGGCGTCGTCTGACGGTCCACCCGCACCGACGCCGGAGCCGCCCTCAGCACACACGCTGGGGGCGGCTCCGGCGTTCGGGCACCCTGTCGCGAGTCGGCGCGCAACGACGTCGCCGCGGGGCGAGGACGCCGGTGCTGGACGTCAGTCCTCGGCGTAGCCGAGGTCGTCCGTCTCCTCGCCCTCCGCGGCGAGCGCGTCGCGGACCAGCTCGAACGCCAGCCCGGGCGCATAGCCCTTCCGCGCAAGCGAGCCGACGGCGCGGCGCACCCGCACCTGGCGGTCGAGGCTGCGCGTGCGGGTGACGAGCTTGGTGGCCAGCTTCGCGCCCGCGACGCGTTCGTCGTCCGGGTCGAGCTGGTCCAGCGCCTCCGTGGCCGTGTCCTCGTCGATGCCTCGCCGGCGCAGCTCCGCGGCGATGCCACGGCGGGCCAGGCCGCGCTCGGCGTGCCGGGTGCGGACGATGGTCTCGGCGTAGGTCGCGTCGTCCACCAGGCCCACCTCGTCGAACCGGTCGAGCACCTGCACGACGACGTCCTCCGGGTAGCCCTTGCGCGCCAGCGACTGCTCGAGCTCCCGGCGGGACCGTTGCGCCGCCGTCAGGATCCGCAGAACTACCTCGCGGGCCTTCTCGACGGCGTCGTCGCGGCTGATCTCGCCGACTTCGAGGCGCTCCGCGACGGTCTTCCGTGGTGCCCGGTCGGCTCCACTGCCCCGCCCACGACTGCTCGTCCGGCCGCCCTCCCGGGAGGCCGGATGGCCCCGACGCTTCCCCACGCCGGGACCATCCGCTGGATTACCGTACTGCACGTCAGAACGGTGCCTTCTCGGCGGCCGCCTCCGCCTTGGCGGCGGTCTTCGACACCGCCGGCTTGGTGGCCCTCGCACGCGTGGCGGTCGACTTGGTGGCCTTCGCCGTGGTCGTCGTCCGCGAGGACGAGCTCGCCGCCGCGACCGTGCCCGCGGCCGGTCCGCTCTCGGTGGTCGGAGCGGCAGTGGCGCCCGCACCCTCGTCCGCCGGGGCGTCGACCTTCGGGCCCACGCCCAGCTTCTCCTTGACGCGCTTCTCGATGTCGTTGGCGAGGTCGGGGTTGTCACGGAGGAAGGCCCGCGCGTTCTCCTTGCCCTGGCCGAGCTGGTCGCCCTCGTAGGTGAACCACGAGCCCGACTTGCGCACGAAGCCGTGATCCACGCCCATGTCGATCAGGCCGCCCTCGCGGGAGATCCCGTGGCCGTACAGGATGTCGAACTCCGCCTGCTTGAAGGGCGGGGCCATCTTGTTCTTGACGACCTTCACCCGGGTGCGGTTACCGACCGCGTCCGTACCCTCCTTGAGGGTCTCGATGCGGCGGATGTCGAGACGGACCGACGCGTAGAACTTCAGCGCCTTGCCACCGGTGGTGGTCTCGGGCGAGCCGAAGAACACGCCGATCTTCTCGCGCAGCTGGTTGATGAAGATCGCGGTGGTGCCGGACGAGCTGAGCGCGCCCGTGATCTTGCGCAGGGCCTGCGACATGAGGCGGGCCTGCAGACCCACGTGGCTGTCGCCCATCTCGCCCTCGATCTCGGCCTTGGGCGTCAGGGCGGCGACGGAGTCGATCACGATGATGTCGAGCGC
Organism: Promicromonospora sp. NPDC057138; assembly: GCF_042670845.1. Classification (NCBI taxonomy): domain Bacteria; kingdom Bacillati; phylum Actinomycetota; class Actinomycetes; order Micrococcales; family Promicromonosporaceae; genus Promicromonospora; species Promicromonospora sp. NPDC057138. Next base: position 17,095 of record NZ_JBHUUX010000014.1, read on the forward strand.
GCCGGAGCGGATCAGCATGTCCGTGATCTCCAGCGCCTGCTCACCGGTGTCCGGCTGCGAGACCAGGAGGGCGTCGGTGTCGACACCGAGCTTCTTGGCGTAGTCCGGGTCCAGCGCGTGCTCGGCGTCGATGAACGCCGCGATGCCACCCTGGCGCTGCGCGTTGGCCACCGCGTGCAGCGCGATGGTCGTCTTGCCCGAGGACTCGGGCCCGTACACCTCGACGACGCGGCCACGGGGCAGACCTCCGATACCGAGCGCCACGTCGAGGGCGATCGAGCCGGTCGGGATCACCTCGATAGGCGCACGGATCTCGTCGCCGAGGCGCATGACCGAGCCCTTGCCAAAGCTGCGGTCGATCTGGGCGAGGGCCGCTTCGAGGGCCTTGTCGCGATCTGCTGGTGCGGGCATGTGCAACACCTTCGGTTTCAGGGCGCTCTGTGCGCCGGCGTGGATGGCTCTGTACGTCGTAGCCGACCGTACGCGGAGCCACTGACACGGACGCCTGCTCCGGCCGCCGCCTGTGGACGACGTTCCGAAATCCGTGCCTGTGGTCGAAGTCTAGCCGAACGCGTGTTCGAGGCAAGGCACGACACACCGGTGTGTCGCGGGACATCTCGCCGGGCTCAGCGACGCGGCGGCGGAGCCTGCCGGTGCTTGTCCTTGCCCCACCGGTCGGCGTCGGGCACGTCGAGCGCGTCGCACAGCGCGTGCCACACGTCGCGCGGCTCGTCGCCGTCGTCCAGGGCGACCGCGGGGGTCCGGCCGCCAAGCGTGGGGAGCACCTGCTCGCGCGCCAGGGCGCGCCCGTACGCGGGACCGAAGACCTCGTCTATCAGCTGCCAGAAATCCCGTTCGCGCACCCGCCAACCCTACGTCTCCCGAGGTCCGCCCCGAGAACCGGGTCCATGTCAGAGGTCAGGGACAGAATGGGTCCATGCCCGCACCCGACGACCCGCTCTCCCGGTTCGGACCTGCCACCCGCACGTGGTTCACCGGGGCGTTCGCGCAGCCCACCGCCGCCCAGGCCGGCGCGTGGGACGCCATCGCGCGGGACCAGCACGCGCTGGTGGTCGCGCCGACCGGGTCGGGCAAGACCCTCGCGGCGTTCCTCTGGTCGATCGACCGGATCATGTCCGCTCCCCCGCCCGAGGAGCGGGTCCGCCGCTGTCGCGTGCTGTACGTGTCGCCGCTCAAGGCCCTGGCCGCCGACGTGCAGCGCAACCTGCGCTCCCCGCTCACGGGCATCCGGCAGGCCGCCGCCCGGGACGGCATCGAGGTCCCGGACGTCACGGTCAGCATGCGCACGGGCGACACGCCCGCCAGCGAGCGCCGCTCGTTCGCCACCCGCCCGCCGGACATCCTCGTCACGACGCCGGAGTCCCTCTTCCTCATCCTCACCTCGTCGGCCCGCGCCGGGCTCGCCGGCGTGGAGACCGTGGTGCTCGACGAGATCCACGCCGTAGCGGGCACCAAGCGCGGTGCCCACCTCGCGCTCAGCCTGGAGCGGCTCGACGCCCTGCTGGACCGGCCGGCGCAGCGCATCGGCCTGTCCGCGACGGTCCGCCCGGTCGACGCCGTCGCGCGGTTCCTGGGCGGCGGCCGGGACGACAGCTCGGCGCGCGAGGTGGCGGTCGTGCAGCCGCCGTCGCACAAGGAGTGGGCCATCGACGTCGTCGTGCCCGTCCCGGACCTCGCGGACCTCGACAGCGCACCCGCGCCCGGACCGGCCGACGGCGCGGCGCCCGCAACCGGCGCCGCCGGGCCGGACGGCACCCGCTCCGGCGACGACGAGATCGACCTCTCGGGCGAGGCGACCCGCCCGCTGCGCCGGGCCTCGGTGTGGCCGCACGTCGAGGAGCGTGTGGTCGACCTCGTCGCCGACCACACGTCCACCATCGTCTTCACCAACAACCGGCGCGGCGCCGAACGGCTCACCGCCCGCATGAACGAGGTCTGGGCGCAGCGCCAGGGGCTCGACGTGGCCGACCCGGCCAGCACCTGGGCGGCGCTCGTGCCGGGCCAGTCCGGGACCGCGGCGGGTATCCCCCGGCCCACACCCGGCGAGCGCGGTCTGCCCGAGGCGGTACCCGGCCAGGGCGAGACCGTCCTCGCGCGCGCCCACCACGGGTCGATGAGCCGCGCGGAGCGCACCCGCACCGAGACGGAGCTCAAGGAGGGCCGGCTGCCCGCGGTCGTCGCCACGTCGTCCCTCGAGCTCGGCATCGACATGGGCGCGGTGGACCTGGTGGTCCAGGTCGGGGCCCCGCCGTCGGTCGCCAGCGGGCTGCAGCGCATCGGCCGCGCCGGCCACCAGGTGGGCGCGGTGTCGAAGGGCGTGGTCTTCCCGCTGTTCCGGGGCGACCTGGTGCCGGCCACCGTCATCGCGCAGCGCATGCGCGCGGGCGCCATCGAGCACATGCACGTCCCGGCCAACCCGCTCGACGTCCTGGCGCAGCAGGTGGTGGCGGCCCTCGCCGTCGACGACTGGGACGAGGCGGACCTGCTCGCGCTCGTGCGCCGCGCCGCGCCGTTCGCGCACCTCGGCGACGCCACGTGGCGTGCCGTGCTCGACATGCTCGCGGGCCGCTATCCCAGCGAGGACTTCGCGGAGCTGCGCGCCCGCATCACCTGGGATCGCGCCACCGGTATGCTCCGCGGCCGCCCCGGCGCGCTGCGGCTGGCCGCCACGAGCGGCGGCACGATCCCGGACAAGGGCGCTTACGGCGTTTTCCTCGCCACCGAGGCGCCCGCCGGCGGTGCTCCGGGCGACGTGCTCACCGACAGCGTGACCTCCGGCTCCGGCCGTACGCGCGGCGGCAAGCGGGTCGGCGAGCTGGACGAGGAGATGGTCTACGAGTCGCGGGTCGGCGACACGTTCACTCTCGGGTCGAGCACCTGGCGCATCGAGGAGATCACCACCGACCGCGTCCTGGTCACGCCGGCGCCCGGCCTGCCCGGACGCCTGCCCTTCTGGAAGGGGGACGCCCCCGGCCGGCCGGCCGAGCTGGGGCGCGCGGTCGGTGAGTTCGTCCGCGAGGCAGACGCCGCCCTGGCCGCCGACCCGGAGGCCGGGCGCAAGCACCTGCGCGACGCCGGGCTCGACGCCTGGGCCGCCGACAACCTCGCCGCCTATCTCACGGAGCAGCGGCTGGGCACGGGGCGCGTGCCCGACGACCGGACGGTGGTCGTGGAGCGGTTCCGCGACGAGCTCGGCGACTGGCGCGTGGTGATCCACTCGCCGCTCGGCGCGCGGGTGCACGCACCGTGGGCGCTGGTGATCTCCGCCCGGCTGCGCGCCCGCTTCGGCCTCGACGTGGCGGCCATGCACTCGGACGACGGCATAGTGCTGCGCCTGCCCGACTCGGGCGGCGGCTGGGACGGCGACCTCTGGGACGTGGGCCTGCGCGCCGCCCAGCACGGCGACAGTGACGGCGACGGCGAGGCACAGGCGCCGCACGCGCCCGGCCGGGTCACGCTCGAGGACCTGCTCCTGGACCCGGACGAGGTGCTGGGCGCCGTGCGCGACGAGCTGGGGTCGTCGGTGATGTTCGCCGCGCGGTTCCGCGAGGCCGCGGCCAGGGCGCTCCTGCTGCCCCGCCGCCGCCCGGACAAGCGACAGCCGCTGTGGCAGCAGCGGCAGCGGTCCGCCCAGCTCCTGGAGGTGGCGAGCCAGTTCCCCGACTTCCCGATCGTGCTGGAGGCGGCCCGCGAGTGCCTGCAGGACGACTTCGACGTGGCGGCCCTGTCCGGCCTCATGCGCGACATCGCAGGCGGCGGCGTCCGGGTCGTCGAGGTGACGACGCCGACGCCCTCGCCGTTCGCGCAGTCGCTCCTGTTCGGCTACACCGCCCAGTTCCTGTACGACGGCGACGCGCCGCTGGCCGAGCGCCGCGCGGCCGCCCTGTCGCTCGACCCGGAGCTGCTGGCCGAGCTGCTCGGCGAGCGGGGCACCGCGGACCTGGCGGACCTCCTGGACCCGGGCGCCGTCGAACAGACCGAGGCGGAGCTGGCCGGGCTCGCGCCGGACCGCCAGGCGCGTGACGCCGAGGGACTGTGGGACCTGCTCCGGCGCACGGGACCGCACCCGCTCGGAGCCCTGGAGGCCCGGACCCGCGAGGAGGCGCGCCACGCCGTCGGGCACTGGCTCGACCAGCTGGAGGCGACCCGCAGGGTCATCCGCGTCCGGTTCGCGGGCGCGGAGCAGTGGGCGGTCGCGGAGGACGCCGGCCGCCTGCGCGACGCGCTGGGCGTGGCCCTTCCGGTCGGCATCCCGGAGACGTTCACCGAGCCTGTGCCCGACCCGCTCGGCGACCTGCTGCGGCGTCACGCCCGCACGCACGGCCCGTTCGGCGCGGCGACGGTGGCGCAGCGGTTCGGGCTGGGCGTCGCGATCGTCGCACACGGCCTGGCCCGGCTGGAGGCGGACGGCGTGCTCGCCCGCGGGAGCCTGCGCCCCGGCTCGCTCGGCGGCACCGGCGACGAGTGGTGCGACCCCGGGGTGCTGCGCCTGCTGCGGCGGCGGTCCCTGGCGGTCCTGCGGGCCGAGGTGGAGCCCGTCGAGCAGGAGGCGCTCGGCGCGTTCCTGCCCCGCTGGCAGAACGTCGCCACGGGCCTGCTGCGCGGAGCCGACGGGCTGATCCAGGCCATCGAGCAGCTCGCGGGCGCTGCGGTCCCGGCGTCGGCCCTGGAGACCCTCGTGCTGCCCGCACGGGTCGTCGACTACTCCCCGGCGCTCCTCGACGAGCTGACTGTCGCCGGGGAGGTGCTGTGGTCCGGGCACTCGCGCCTGCCCGGCTCGGGTGGCGGGGACGGCCTCGTCTCGCTGCACCTGGCCGACGGCGCCCCGCTCACCCTCCCCGCGCTGGAACCGGTCGAGGAGGAGAGCCCGCTCGACTCCGACCAGCACCGCGCGGTGCTGGACCTGCTCACCGGTTCGGGAGGCTTCTTCCTGCCCCGGGTCGCCGAGCTCACCGGCGCCGATCCGGACGCCGTGCTGGAGGTGCTGTGGGACCTCGTCTGGGCCGGACAGGTCACGAACGACGGGCTGGTCGCCCTGCGTGAGCGGGTCAGCGGCGCCGGCGCGCATCGTGCGCCCCGTACGGCCGCGCGAGCCCGGCCGGTGCGGCGGTCACGGTTCGCCATCTCGCCGGGTCGCCCCTCCTCGGCCCGGGCGAGCACCTCGATCCCGGGCGGCGGCGGCCGCTGGGCGGCCCTCCCGATGCGCGAGGCCGACCCGACCCTGCGCGCGCACGCGCTGACCCAGGTGCTCCTCGAACGGCACGGCGTGCTCACGCGCTCGAGTGCGGCCGCCGAGGGCGTCGGGGCCGGTTACCGCGACGTCTACCGCGTGCTGTCGGGCCTGGAGGAGCGCGGCGCGGTGCGCCGCGGGTACTTCGTGGAGCACCTCGGCGGCTCGCAGTTCGCGCTGCCCGGCGCCGTGGACCGCCTGCGGGTGGACGCGCAGGACCGCGCACGCGTCGTGGAGGCCGAGCTGGAGGTCGCGGAGCGGACGGCGGCCGTCGCCGCCGACACCGGCGCGAGCAGCACCACCGGCGCCGTGGTGCTCGCCGCGATGGACCCCGCCAACCCGTACGGCGCGGCGCTCGCCTGGCCGGCGCGCCCGGCAGCGGACGGGTCCCCCGGCGGCGTCCCCCGCGGCAGAACGCCCGGGACCGGCGCACCCGGGCCGGACGGGGAGCCGCCGTCGGACGAGAGCGGCGAGAGCCGCGAGAGCAGACCGACCACCGCACACCGGCCGGGCCGCAAGGCCGGGGCCGTCGTGGTGCTCACCCATGGCGACCTGACGCTGTTCGTGGAACGGGGCGGGCGCACGGTGCTGTCGTTCACCCAGAACCCCGCGCGCCTGGCGACGGCGGCCGCCGCGCTGGCCCGCACCGTCCGCGAGGGACGGCTGGGGCGCCTCGTGGTCCAGCGGGTCGACGGGGTGCCCGCCCTGGAGGCCGCACGGCACCATCCGGTGGCGCGCGCGCTCGTGGAGGCGGGTTTCGCGATCACCCCGCGAGGCCTGCGGATCTCGATCCGCTGAGGACCAGGGCAGGCTCGTCCACCTCGACCGCCTTACGCCCGAGGGCCCCGGCCCCGGCCCCGGCCCCACCGCTCCCGACGCCGCCGCCGAGCGCGGACACCTCGTGCCAGGCGCTCCTCCCGGCCTGGACCGGAGCGTTCGTGCCCTCCCGGTCGATCGTGGCCGCGAGCAGGAACAGGTAGCCGATCATGATCACGAACCCGATCCGTTCGATGAGGCCGAAGGCCAGGATCCCGGAGTCGGCGAAGAAGACCAGCGACAGGTGCACCACGAGGAACACGACGACCACGACGCCCAGGGCGCGCGCCGCCGTCCGCAGCCCGTGCGGGAGCGAGGAGCGGGGGTGCCGGATCGACCGCTCCAGGCTCAGGCCCACCAGCGGGAGCACGCAGAACGCCGCCGCCGCGCTGACGCGATGCACCGTGGCGGACAGCGTGGGCGCCGTCCCCGGCGGGTCGGTCGGGAACGCGCCGACGAGCACCATCGCGATGGCGAAGACGATCATCGCGAGGGCGGGCACCGCACCGACCGCCAGGCCGGCGCGATACATCCGGACCGTGAGGATCAGCCCGAGCACGGCCAGGACCACGCCGCCCGCCAGGATCAGCTCGCCGCCGCCGGGCACGAAGGCGTACCAGCTGATCGGGTCGAGCACCGGGTCGACGGCGGACGCCCCCACCACGTGCGCGGCGACCATCGGCAGCAGAGCGGTCGCGCCGAACCAGCCGACCGTCCGCTTGCTGCGGGGGTCTGCGGAAGTGGCGGGCAGGTCGGGATGTCTCCCCAGGTCAGCGGCGGCAACGGTCATGGGACAAGCATTGTGGACCACGAGCTCGGAAACCATCGGGTCTTCCCCCTGATCGTTACTGGGGGCAACCCCTGATACACCGTGACCGACCGACCGAGGGGGCGCGGAGCTGGCCCTCACAAGCCGGGTGATATGTCGGTTTGCGCAGCCTACCGGGCCATGGCGCCCACTACGCTGAAGCCCCACGACGAGGGGAGCATTCGTGCCCGAGGGCGATGTACTGCGCCTCACCGCCGAGCGCCTCACCGCGGCGCTGCGCGGCCTGCCGCTCGTCCGTGCCGAGCTGCGCTGGCCCAGTGCCGGCGCCGCGGACCTGACCGGCGCCACCGCGCTGGAGACGAGCGCGTACGGCAAGCACCTGCTCACCCGGCTCGACGACGGCCGCACCCTGCACACGCACCTGCGCATGGAGGGGCTCTGGAAGATCCACCGCACGGGCTCCCGTGACGCCTCGGCCCGCAACCCCGCCATCCGCGCTGTGCTCGCGACGGACGCCTGGACCGCCACCGGATGGCACCTCGGGATGCTGGACCTGCTACGCACTCACGACGAGCAACGCATCCTCAGCGGGCTGGGCCCCGACATCCTCGGCGACGACTTCCCCACTACCGGCCTGCCCGACGGTGCCGCGCGTCTCGTCCGCGAGCCCGACCGGCCGCTGTGCGCCGCCCTGCTGGACCAGCGAACCGTGGCGGGCATCGGGACCATCTGGATGGCGGAGTCGCTCTTCGCGCGGCGCCTGTGGCCCTGGGCGCCCGCCAGATCGCTGTCCGAGGACGAGCGCGACGACCTGCTCCGCACCGCCCGCAGGCTCATGGAGCGCAGCGTCACCGTGGGCCGGGCGCGCGGCATGGGCGCCGTCGAGATGCATGTGCACGGCCGCGCGGGCCGGCCGTGTCACCGGTGCGGTACCCCGATCGGCGTCGGCTCGGCGAACGAGAAGCCCTACGAGCGTCCGGTGTTCTGGTGCTCGACCTGCCAGGACCCCGGCCCGAGGTAGAACAGGACCGCGAAGTAGAGCGCCTGTCCTGCTTCCGCACGGATCGCTCCGTACGGAAGCAGGACAGGCGCTCTACTTCGCGGTCCTGCAGCTCCGGTCAGCCGACCGGTGCCAGGTCTGTCGGTGCGACCTCCCGCCGCGCTGCAGTCCGGTCGCCTCCCCTGGCCAGCAGCCCGGCGACGAAGTCCGCCGGGATCGTGTCGGGGATCTGGAAGCCTTCGGCCACCGCTACGCGGTCGCTCACTTCACGCAGTACCAAGGACAGCGGCACGTCGAGCGCCTCGCAGATGGAGCCAAGAAGCTCGGACGACGCCTCCTTCTGACCTCGCTCCACCTCACTGAGGTAACCCAGCGACACGCGTGCCGCCGACGAAACCTCGCGCAGGGTGCGCCCCTGACGCTGCCGCGTGTCACGCAGCACGTCTCCGATTTCTCGCCGTAGTACGACCATCTCGCGCCCCCTCTCAGTGCCTGTCCCTGAACTGACGCCCTGCCCTGACTGGACCGGACGTGCCTTGCGTGTAGTGCGTCCTCCGTGAGCGGAGGTCGTTCTACCGTACCCCGCGCTCGAAGGGTTCTTACGCCGGCTCCGGGTGGTCGGCCTGTTCGTGATCACACCGGGACCAACGTCGTGGATATGAGCCTTGTTCCCGAAGTGCACCTGCGTCAAGTCCTGTGCAAGATTAAGCCAAGAAGTTTCACTTGTCTGTAACTTCAGGAAACACGGTAGGGGGTGTGCCGCGGTTTTCACCCGGTGCCTCGCTGACGAGGGCCAACGCCAGCTCGAGCACGCCGCGTGCCGCGTCGGCGGTCACCTGGGACCGATCGCCGTCGAGGTCCAGGCGGTGCACCTCGGACGCTACCGGGGTACTCACGGCGACGAACACCACACCCGCCTCTTGACCATCCTGAGGATCCGGCCCTGCGACGCCGGTAGTGGCGAGGCCGACGTCGGCACCCGTGGCCGTGCGCACGCCGGCCGCCATCTGGGCGGCAACGGCCTCGTCCACGGCCCCTCTCTCGGCGAGCAGGTCCGCGTCCACCCCGAGCAGCCCGGCCTTCAGGTCGGTGGCATACGCGACGACGCCGCCGCGCAGCACCCGCGACGCGCCGGGAACCGAGACCAGCGCCGCCGTGACGAGCCCGCCCGTGAGCGACTCGGCCACGCCGATGGTCCAGCCTCGTGCGGCCGCCGCCGCCAGCAGGCGTGCCGCGGTCATACGTCCGACGTCCTGGCCAGCGCGTCCCGGCGGATCTTCCAGCCCTGGTACACGTACTCGACGCCCGTGACGACCGTCAGGACGAACGCTGCCATCAGCACGACCCAGGCGATCACCGTGAACCATTCGAAGCCGTCACGCGGCAGCAGGAACATCGAGATCGCCACGGACTGCAGCACGGTCTTGAGCTTCCCGCCCCGCGACGCCGGCATCACCTCGTACTTGAGCATGCCCATGCGCATGAACGTGATGCCGAGCTCGCGCACCAGGATCACGACGGGGATCCACCACGGCACCTCGCCCAGCGGGATCCAGAGCAGGATCAGGGCGGTGCCCACGAGCAGCTTGTCCGCGATCGGGTCGAGCAGCTTGCCCAGGTCCGTGATGAGCCCGCGCGACCGGGCGAGGTAGCCGTCCACCTTGTCCGACACCGCCGCGACCACGAAGATCGCCGTGGCCACGAGCCGCCACGTGGTGTCGTCCCCGCCTTCGGCGAGAAGTGCCCAGGCGAAGAACGGAACCATGGCGATGCGAATCATCGTGACGATGTTCGCAATATTCCAGGGCGACGGAGCGTCGTTGACCATTGCTCAAGCCTAACCGTGCGGCGCCGGCGCCCGGACCGCCGTCGGGCGCCGCTCCGCGCCGCTGAAAACCGGGTGGCTGCGCCACGCGACCGCCCGTAACATCCGGACGTGACCACCGTCCGCGTCATGCGGCTCCTCGTCTCCGTAGCGCTGTGCCACGCCCTCGTCGGCACCGCCGCGGGCTGCACGTGGGGCCCCGGACCGGGCGCGGCGGCGACCCCCTCCGGTGCGGCGAGCGCCGGCCCCGCACCCACCGTCCCGGCGCCCGCGCCCTTCCCGGACCCGGAGCCGCAGGACGTCGAGTTCACCCTGCTCGCCGCGGGCGACGTCCTGCCCCACGGCCCCCTCAACGACTCGGCGACCGGAGCGAAGGGCATCGACTACTCGCCGCTGCTGGCGGGCATCGATCCCTGGGTCGCCGGCGCCGACCTGGCCCTGTGCCACCTGGAGGCGCCCGTGGCGCCGCCGGGCACGGAGCCGTCGGGCTACCCCGTGTTCGCGGGGCCCGCGGAGCTGGTCCGCGACCTGGGCGAGCAGGGCTGGGACGGCTGCTCGACGGCGTCGAACCACTCGGCGGACGCCGGGTACGACGGCGTCGCGGCGACACTCGACGCGCTCGACCGGGCCGGGATGGGCCATGCCGGGACCGCGCGCGACCGGCGCGAGTCGCACGGCGCCCAGCTCTACGAGCTGCGCCGGGCCGGCCGGACCGTGACCGTCGCCCACCTGGCGGCGGCGTATGGGCTGAACGGGTACGACCCGCCCCGCGGCGACTGGTCGGTGGACCTCATCGACAGCCGGCGGATCATCCGGCAGGCCGAGCGGGCGCGGGCCGCCGGCGCGGACCTCGTGGTGGTCAGCCTGCACGACGGCGACGAGTACGTCACCGAGCCCACGCCGCACCAGCTCGACACGACGCGGGCACTGGCCCGCTCCCGGCAGATCGACCTGGTGATCGGGCACCACGCGCACGTCCCGCAGCCGATCGAGCACCTGCGGGGCGGCCCGCGGGGCGACGGGATGTGGGTCAGCTACGGCCTGGGCAACCTCATGTCCAACCAGGGCGCGGACTGCTGCGGGACCTGGGCGACCGCCGTCGGGCTGATGCTGCTCGCCGACATCGTGCAGCCGCCGGACGAGCCCGCCCGGGTCAAGAGCGTGCACTGGGCGGCTACCACCGTCGACCTCGACGCCGGGCACCGGCTGCACAGCACCCGCGACGCGCTCGCGCACCCCGGCGACGGGCAGCTCACCGTCGCAGAGCTCCGCGAGCGCCTCCGGATCGCGCGGGACGCGGCCGGCGACGCCGCGAACGAGCAGCGCACGCCGCCCCGGCCGACGGGCGAGCCGCCCCGCGTGGTCCCCCGCAACCGCTGACCCGATCCGCGAAGTAGAGCGCCTGTCCGAGCCGCCCGGCTTCAGCCAAGTGGACTCGGACAGGCGCTCTACTTCGCGAAACCGTGGCTTTCGGATCAGCGCACGGCCTCGGCGTCGTCGTGGTAGTCCGTGGCGGCGGGCGGCAGGTGGCCGTCCGTGCCGTCGGCGTACTGGTCGTGCGCCGCGTAGGCCGCGCCGTCGTCGTCGGGCGCCGCCTGGTCGAAGACCTGGGACGGCTGCTCGCCGCGGATGAGCGCGAGCGCCGACGGCAGCTCGTCGGCCGTGACGAGCACGTCGCGCGCCTTGGAGCCCTCGGAGGGCCCGACGATCTCCCGGGACTCCAGGAGGTCCATGAGGCGCCCCGCCTTGGCGAAGCCCACGCGGAGCTTGCGCTGCAGCATGGAGGTCGAGCCGAACTGGGTGGTGACCACGAGCTCGGTCGCCTGCAGCAGCAGGTCGAGGTCGTCGCCGATGTCCTCGTCGACCTGCTTCTTGGCGGCCGCCGGCGCGGCCACGTCCTCGCGGTAGACGGGCTTGAGCTGGCTCTTGACGTGCTCGACGACCTCGTGCACCTCGGACTCGGTGACCCACGCGCCCTGGACGCGCATCGGCTTGGCCGCGCCCATGGGCAGGAACAGCGCGTCGCCCTGGCCGATGAGCTTCTCGGCGCCCGGCTGGTCGAGCACCACGCGGGAGTCCGTGACGGACGACGTCGCGAACGCCAGGCGCGACGGCACGTTGGCCTTGATGAGGCCGGTGACGACGTCGACGGACGGCCGCTGCGTGGCGAGCACGAGGTGGATGCCCGCGGCGCGGGCGAGCTGCGTGATGCGCTGGATCGAGGCCTCGACGTCGCGCGGGGCGACCATCATCAGGTCCGCGAGCTCGTCGACGACCACGAGCAGGTACGGGTACGGCGCTATCTTGCGCTCGGAGCCGGGCAGCGGCTTGACCTTTCCGGCCCGGACGGCGGTGTTGAAGTCGTCGATGTGCTTGTAGCCGAACATCGCCAGGTCGTCGTAGCGGGCGTCCATCTCGCGGACCACCCAGTCGAGGGCCTCCGCGGCCTTCTTGGGGCTGGTGATGATCGGCGTAATCAGGTGCGGGATGCCCTCGTAGATCGTGAGCTCCACGCGCTTGGGGTCCACCAGGATGAGGCGCACCTGCTCGGGCGTGGCGCGCATCAGGATCGAGGTGATCATCGAGTTGATAAAGCTCGACTTGCCGGCGCCGGTGGCGCCCGCCACGAGGATGTGCGGCATCTTGGCGAGGTTGGCGACGACGTAGCCGCCCTCGACGTCCTTGCCCACGCCCATCACCATGGCGTGCTCGGTGCGGCGCGCGGCGCCGGAGCGCAGCACGTCGCCCAGGACGACGGTCTCGCGGTCCGTGTTCGGGATCTCGATGCCGATGGCGGACTTGCCCGGGATGGGCGACAGGATGCGCACATCCGCGCTCGCCACCGCGTACGCGATGTTGTTGGACAGCGACGTGATGCGCTCGACCTTGGTCTTGGCGCCCACCTCGACCTCGTACCGGGTGACCGTCGGGCCGCGGCTGAAGCCGGTGACCTTCGCGTCGACGCCGAACTGCTCGAACACGCCGGTGAGCGACTCGACGACCCGGTCGTTGGCGGCGGACCGCGCCTTGTGCGGCGGTCCCTGCACGAGCACGTTCTCGTCCGGGAGCAGGTAGACGGTGTCGCCCTCCAGCATGGGCTGGACGCCCCGCGGCATGGGCTCGCCGCCCTCCGGGGGCCGCGGCCCGTCGGCCTTGGCCGGCTTCGCGCGCTCGCCGTCGGGCCCGAGGACGCCGGGGCCGATGGCCGGCGCGCCGGTGACCTTGCCGGCGGACTCGCTGGTCGGGATGCGCTGCGTGGTGAGCTTGCCCGCCTTCGCGGCACGCTCGGCGGCCTCCACCTCGGCGGCCTTCTCGAAGGCCTCGTCGCCGACGAACCCGGCGAGGCGCTCCTTCTCGGCGGCGATCTCCTCCTTGGTGCGGCGCTTGCGACGCTTCGTACCGCCCGCGGCGCCGTCGTGCCGCGAGACGCCCTCGGCCAGGGCCAGCTCGTCCCCGCCTCGCTCGTCGGGCTCGCGGTGGTTGCCGGTGAGGCGGTCGTACAGGCCGCGCAGGCGCGCGGGGATCCGGTGCACGGGCGTCGCGGTCACGATGAGGACGCCGAAGAACCCGGCCAGGACGTAGAGCGGGATCGCGAACCACTGCGTCAGGCCGGTGACGACCGGCGTCGCGAAGAGGAAGCCGACCACGCCGCCGGCGTCCTGCACCGCGACGAATCCCTCGGCGGGCGAGGGCAGGCCGGCGCTGATGTGCACCAGGGAGCAGGTCGCGACCACCAGGAAGCCGACGCCGATCGCCACGCGCCCGTTCTGCTGGGCGCGCTCGGGATGGCGCATGACCCGGAAGGCGAGCCACATCAGCAGCACGGGCAGTGCGACGCCAGCGATGCCGAACGTGCCCGCGACCACGGCGTGCACGCCGTCGCCGAATGCGCCGTCGATGCCCCACCACTCGCGCGCGGCGACGATCACCGCCACCGCGAGCAGCGCGAAGCCGACGCCGTCGCGCCGGTGGTCCGGTTCCAGTTCCTGCCCTCCCTGCTGTCCTGAGCCCTGTCCTGAGCTCTGCGCGCCCTCGCCGGACGCGTCCTGCACGGTCCGCGGCCCGGCGGCGCGGGTGGCGCCGCCGACGGCGTGCGCCATGCCCATCCACAGCCCCCGCAGCGCGCGGACCGGCCACGGCGGTCCGGACGGCGCAGCCTTGGGCGCCGGGCGGGTGGCCCCCCGGCGCTGGGTCGATCGTTTCGACGCTGCGGCCTTGGGCCGGGCGCTCTTCGCGCCCTGCCCGGATCCCTTCCCGGAACTTCGCCGGGCCGACGTGCGGGTCGCCATGATGTCGCCACCGTAACCGCGGACGGCGGCCCGGCCCAGGAACCCTCGCGGTGTGTCCTGGACCGGGCCACTGTCCGGTATGCCGCTCTGCGGGCTCCGGCTCAGCCCATCAGGAGCCCGACCGCCAGCGTCACGACGCCCGCGGCGAGGACCACGGCGCCGATCGGGATCAGCACGACCGCGCGGTTCGGCGTCGTCCGCCCCTCCCCCATCGCCGAGAAGAAGAACCCCGCGGGCATGAGGATCGCGGCCCAGAGCACGCCCGTGGCGGCGAGCCAGTGCGCGAACCCGGTCAGGTCCGTCGCCTCCGCCAGGAGCACGCTCAGCAAGCCGAGGATCACCAGCACGCCCGCGTGGGCGTGCCCGGCCCGGTAGAAGCTCTTCTGCAGGTCGGTGGTCGCCGGCTTCGGGCCGAACACTCCGCCGAAGACCCTGAGCAGGAAGTAGCCGCCGGACTCGATCCCGACGACGGTCAGCAGCACGATGCCCGCGGTGATGCGGGCCGGGTCAGAGAGCTCGAGCACGACGTCCTCCTGGGGGGGTCTGGCCATCAGCTGTTCTGTAACGCTGTTATCAAACAGTGTTCGCAAACGCCCGTCAAGGCTTCTAGACTCGCGGCATGGCCCGACCGCGACTGCACGACGACGCCCTGCGCGCCCGGCTCCTCGAGGTCACCTCGCGGATGATCTCGGCCGACGGCGAGGGCGCCGTCACCGTGCGGAAGGTCGCGGCCGAAGCCGGGACGAGCGCGTCGGCCGTCTACGCGCTGCTCGGCTCCCGCGAGGCGCTGGTCGAGGCGGTCGGCGAGGAGGGGTTCCGGCGGTTCGCCGGGCACCTCGCCGCCGTCGGGCGGAGCGACGACCCCGCGGTGGACCTGCGCGCCCTCGGCGTCGCCTACCGGGAGTTCGCCCTGGCGGACCCGCACTTCTACCGCGTCATGTTCTACCGCGGCGTCTCACCCGCCGACGGCGATCCCGCAGCCGCCGTCGACCGCCCCACCTTCCGGGTGCTGCACGACGCCGTCGCCCGGGTCCTCGACGGCGCGCCGGCCGGGCGCGTGCTGAGCGCCGCCGTCGGGCTGTGGGGCCTGGTGCACGGACTGGTCTCGCTCGAGCTCGCCGGGCTGCTGCCCGGCGACGAGGACGCCCGTGCGGCCGCGTTCGGTCAGGCGGCCGGAGCCGTGGCGTCCGCGCTGCTCAGCCACTGACGCTGGGCGGCGTGGATCTCCCGCACGATCTCGATCCAGCCCCACAGGGCGAGCGCCATCGCGACGAGGACGACGCCCTCCATGACGGGCGCGAGCATCGGGTCCGCGATGCCCGACACCACGAACACGACCGTGTAGAAGGAGACGGTGCTCGCCAGGGACGTGACCAGCCAGGCGCCCCACCAGAGCCCGCCCCGGTCCGCGGGGTCGCGCACCGTGGCCTCCCGGATGTCGCGGACCACCTGGTACGGGAACCACCAGGCGACCACCGGGACCATCCAGCCGAGCCAGACCCAGGCCGCCTCCCGCGCGTGTGGCGCGCCCGGGTCCACCGCCACGGCGAACCCCCGGCTGCGCCAGAGCCACCCGCACGCGACGACCCCCGCGGCGACCTGCGCCAGCGCGATCGGCATGTCGGTGAGCGACACGGCCGCGGGCTCGGGCGCTCCGGTCCCCTGGGTCGCCGACCGGAGCGCGACGACGAACGCCAGCACCTGCAGAACCATGACCACGCAGGCCAGGGCGATCACGGCGGTGGCGCCGCCGGGCACCCTGAGCGGCGGGCCCGCCGGGCCGTACGCCGGCCGGTACTCCTGCTGGGACATCGATGGCCTCCTCGGGACCGGCGAGCGGAGCTGGTACCTGCCGAGTCAATCATCCGGGCGCGGGGACCGGTCCCGGGCCGCGGCGCGCCCCGGGCGGTCCAGGGCTCAGGCCCCCGCGCGCCAGTCCTCCACCTCGGCCAGGTACACGGCCACCCGCTCCGGGGGCAGGAACGATCCCCGGAACGACGCCGCCGCGAGCGCCGCCCGCTGGTCCCGGGTGAGGCCGAAGGCCGCTGTGACGGCGTCGTCGACGTCGTCCACGTAGGCGCCGAAGTACGGCGGGTCGTCGGAGTTGATGCTCACGAGCATGCCCGCCTCGATCATGGCGGGCAGCGGGTGCTCGGCCAGGGCGGGCACGGCGCGCAGCCGCACGTTCGACACGGGGCACACCGTGAACGGGACCTGCTCGGCCGCGACGCGCGCGACGAGGTCCGGGTCCTGGACGACGGCGATGCCGTGGTCGATCCGCTCGGCGTGCAGCAGGTCGAGCGCGTCCCGGATGTTCGACGCCGGGCCCTCCTCGCCGGCGTGCGCGGTGCGGCGCAGCCCGGCCTCCTCGGCGCGCGCGAAGA
The DNA here is from genome assembly GCF_042670845.1 of Promicromonospora sp. NPDC057138. Classification (NCBI taxonomy): domain Bacteria; kingdom Bacillati; phylum Actinomycetota; class Actinomycetes; order Micrococcales; family Promicromonosporaceae; genus Promicromonospora; species Promicromonospora sp. NPDC057138. Next base: position 33,429 of record NZ_JBHUUX010000014.1, read on the forward strand.
CATGCTCGAACAACGCAGCGGGGTAGCCGATCTCCGCGTTGTCCAGCCCCACGCCGACGATCGGCGCGCCCATCGCGAGGAGTCGCTCCAGGACGTCGAGGGCGTCCGCGCCGGACCGGTTGCGGTGGAACGCGGCGATGAGCAGGGACGAGATGCCGAAGTCGGCCTCGCTGCGCTCCAGGACGCCGGCGATGCCGCCCACGACGGCTTCCAGCGGAACGCCTCGGACGAGGTGCGCCTGCGGGTCGAAGGTGATCTCCGCGTGCCGGACGCCGGCCCGGGCAGCACGCGTCAGGTAGGCGCGGGTCAGGTCGGCGAAGTCCTCCTCGGTGTGCAGCACCGCCATGTTCGCGGTGTACAGGTCGATGAACGACTGCAGGTCCTCGAACTCGTAGGCGGCGCGCAGGCTCGCCGGGTCGGGATACGGCAGCCCGACGCCGTTGCGGGCCGCCAGCTCGAAGGCCAGGTCGGGTTCCAGCGTGCCCTCGAGGTGCACGTGCAGCTCGGCGCGGGGCGGGCGCGACGACGGCGCGAGAGTGGTCATGAGGGCAGGTTACGTCCCGTCGGCGCGCTCGTTGGTGCGCTGGCTCAGCCGAGTCCGGCGGCCTTCTCCTGCGCCCTCGTGATCTCGCGGAGCACCCGGATCCAGGGGACGAACGCGACGATCAGCGCGACCGCCGCGATGGAGCGGGCGATGATCTCCAAGTCGCCCGAGGACGAGGAGACCAGGCGCAGCCCGGCCAGCAGCCAGAAGGGCCACCACAGGCCGAGGCTGACTCGGCGTACGCCGTCGGGCACCACTGCCGCTCGAATGTCCCGGACCACCCGGTAGGGGATCCACAGGAAGACGACGGGAACCCACCAGCCGAGCCACGTCCAGGCACGGCCGTGGGCGAACCGCGCCGTCGGGTTCGCGGCTTCGGCGAACCGGCGGCTCGCCTGCAGCCAGAAGCCGGTGGCGAGGTACGCGGCCAGCCCGAAGACGATCGTCGCGGTGTCGCCGTTGGGGTCGAACCGAGCGCCGAGGCCGAGCTCGATGGCGGCCTCGGCCCGGTCGCCGGTGACGAGCAGGATCACCAGCTCGACCAGCTCGACGAAGAGCAGGCAGCACGCGGCGACGGCCGCGCCGACGGCGAGCCCGGCGGGCGGCTCGGGCAGGCGCTTGCGGGGTCGGGGGCTGCCGGGCAGACGACGGCGCGCGGGCGGGTAGGCCTCGTCCGCCGGCACGCGATGCTGCCCGGAGGCAGTCGACTGCTGGGCGGCATGCTGCCCGGTGTCGTGCCCGTTGCGCTGCCCGCTGCCCAGACCGGGGTACTGCTGGTCCGGGTACTGCTCGGCGTACGGCGACTGCGGGTGGGCGGGGCTGCCCGCCTGCTCCGGGCGGGGCTGGCCCAGCTGGGGCTGCGGGCCCCGCCCGGGATCGGACCATCCCCTGGGGGTGGCACCGTTCTGGTGGGGAAAACGCGGATCGGACATCAACGGCCTCCGGTGTGTTCCCGCCACCGTACTCACTCCTGCTATGTCCGGTACCTACCGGTGGTGGGTGAACCCGCGACCCACTTGTGGGTGAACGCGCGACGCCCCGTCGAGATCGCGTGCACGCGCGGCACTTTCGTGGGGAGTGTCAGAGTGCGCCACTATCGTTTCGCGCACCATGACGACGCAAGATACCCCGGCGCAAGCACCGCACACCTTCCAGGTCGACCTTCGCGGGTTGGTCGACCTGCTGTCCCAGCACCTGTACGCCAGCCCGCGCGTGTACGTGCGCGAGCTGCTCCAGAACGGCGTCGACGCGATCACTGCGCGGCGTGCTCTCGATGCCGGCGCGCCCGGCACCGTGCGCATCGAGGCGACCGGCTCGGCGCTGCGGGTCACGGACTCCGGCGTCGGCCTCAGCGAGGCCGAGGTGCACGAGCTGCTCGCCACGATCGGCCGCAGCTCCAAGCGCGACGAGCTCCAGGAGGCCCGCAAGGAGTTCCTCGGCCAGTTCGGCATCGGCCTGCTCGCCTGCTTCGTCGTGGCCGAGACCATCCGGGTCGTGAGCCGGTCGGCACGCACGCCCGACGCGCTGCCCGTCGAGTGGGTGGCACGCGACGACGGTTCGTACACGGTCCGCATCGTGGCGGCGTCCGAGCACCCCGAGCCTGGCACGACCGTGCACCTGACCTCCCGCCGCGGCAGCGAGCAGTGGTTCGAGGCCGACACCGTGGCCGACCTCGCCGCCGACTTCGGGGCGCTGCTGCCCTACGACGTCCGCGTGGGCGACGAGCCGATCACCGGGCGGCGACCACCGTGGGAGGCCGAGCACACGAGCCCGACGGCGCGGGCCACCGCGTTGTCCGCCTACTGCCAGGACACGTTCGGCTTCGCGCCGCTCGACTCGATCGAGCTCGACCTGCCGCTGGTCGGTATCCGCGGCGTCGCCTACGTGCTGCCCGGCGTCGTCAGCCCAGCCCAGCGCGGCGGGCACCGCGTCCACCTCAAGGGCATGCTGCTCACCGACCGCGCGGAGACCCTGCTGCCGGACTGGGCATTCTTCGTGCGGTGCGTGCTGGACACCGACTCGCTGCGCCCCACCGCCAGCCGCGAGCAGCTCTACGAGGACGAGACGCTCGCCGCCGTCCGGGACGCGCTCGGCGACCGGGTCCGGACCTGGCTCGCGCGGCTCGCGACCGCCTCGCCGGAGCGCCTGCGGCGCTTCCTCGCCGTGCACCACCTGGGCGTCAAGGCGCTCGCCCTGCACGACGACGACGTCCTGCGCACCATGCTCCCCTGGCTCCCCTTCGAGACGTCGGAGGGCGAGCTCACGCTCGACGACCTCGCCCGCCGGCACCGGACCGTGTACTTCACGCGTACCGTCGACGAGTTCCGGCAGGTCTCAGCCATCGCGGCGGCGCAGGGCATGGCCGTGGTCAACGGCGGGTACACCTACGACGCGGCGCTCGTCGAGGCGCTGCCGCTCGCCCGGCCCGGCATCGTCGTCGAGGAGCTCGACGCGTCCGTGGTGACCGCGCACCTGGACCATCTCGACCCCGCGGCCGAGCTGGCGCTCGCTCCGTTCCTCGCCACCGCCCGCGCACGGCTCGACCCGCTGGACTGCGACGTCGTCGTGCGCACGTTCCATCCGGCGGCCCTGGCCGCCGTCCACCTCGACGACCGGTCGGCTCGGCACGAGCGCGCCCGCGCCGAGGCGGAGGGCGAGGCCGACGACCTCTGGGCGGGCATCCTCGGCTCCCTGCGCGACGAGGCACCGCGGGCCCGGCTCGTGCTCAACCACCTCAACCCGCTGGTCCGGCGCATCGCCGCGCTGCCGGACGCCGAGCTGACCGGCGTCGCGGTCGAGGCCCTGTACGGGCAGTCGCTGCTCCAGGCCAGGCGGCCGCTGCGGCCCGTGGACCAGGCGCTCGTGAACCGCGCGTTCGGCGAGCTGCTGGAGTGGGCCACACCCACTCCGCCTGCAGCGCGCGACGACCGACCTGACGACACCCAGGAGACCGACCGATGACCGAGATCACCGACCTGGCGAGCCTCCAGGAAGCCATCTGGGAAAACCAGCGGCGCCCCCGCGGGACGTCGCAGGCGGTAGCCGCCGAGAAGATCCTCGACCACGCGGCGCAGATCGGGCCGCAGGCTGAGGTCAGGGCGCTGTTCCACCTGATCGGCGCCTACGAGTTCAGTGCGGACCGGCACAAGGCGCTCGTCCCGTTCGCGCGGGTCCTGCGGCTGTGGGACCAGGACCCGAGCGTCTTCGACCGGTCCAGCACGCGGTCGCTGTTCTGGGACTTCAAGTGGATGACCACCGGCATGCTCGACCTGCCCCAGGTCTCGCTGGCCGCCATCGAGAACTGGCTCATGGAGATGGACCGCCGCTACCGGCTGGCGGGCCACACCGAGCGCGCGGTGCGGATGTCCGAGTTCTACGTCGCCGACCACGTGGGGGACGCCGAGCGGGCGCAGCGGGCGTTCGACGGCTGGCTCGCCGCCGAGCGCGGCGAGATGGCCGACTGCCATGCCTGCGAGACCGCCCGGCAGGGCGAGTTCTATGCCGACGCCGGGTTCGACGCGAAGGCGGTGAACCACTGGGAGCCCGTGCTCGCCGGCCGGCAGACGTGCGCCGAGGAGCCGCACCGCGCGCTGTCCCGCTCGCTGCTCCCCCTGGTCCGGCTGGGCCGGCTCGACGAGGCCCGGGCGAACCACCTGCGCGGCTACCCCATGGTCAAGGGCTCCGAGAGCCTGATGTCGTCGGTGGCCCGGCACATCGAGTTCTGCGCGCTGACCGGGAACGAGCCGCGCGGGCTCGAGCTCCTGGCCGACACCCCCGCCTACTTCCAGGCCGACGGGGAGCCCGAGCCCCGCATGGGGTACTACGCGGTGGTCGCGCTGCTCATGGACCGGCTGGTCACGCTGGGCCGGGGCGACCTCCAGGTCACCGGCCCCACAGGCCGCGCCTGGTCCGCCGCCGGGCTGGCCGTGCACGCCCGGACGGAGGCGCTCGCCCTGGCGGCACGGTTCGACGAGCGCAACGGCACGACGGCGGTCAGCGAGCGCGTGCGGGCGCGCCTGGACGCCGAGCCGCTCCTCGACCGGCTGCCGCTCGGGCTGCGCGCGGTGCTGCCCGTCGCTGACGGCGCACCTTCGGAGGAGCCAGACGCCCCGGACGCGGACGACGAAACCGGCGAGCCCGCGATGCCCGCCGGCGTCAGCGCGTCGATCGACCAGTACAACCGCGCTCGGGACGCCGAGGACCTGGCCGGGATGCGGGCGGCGATGGCGGAGGCGATCGACCGCGCCGGCGACGCGGCTCCGCCCGGCTGGCGCGCCGTCGCGCACCTGCAGCTCTCCGAGCTCCTGGCCGCCGACGAGGACCCGTCCGGCGCCATCCATCATGCGCTCGAAGCGGTGGCCTGGGCCGATCTGGCCGACCTGGGCTCCGCGGTGGTGGCCAGGGTACGGCTGGGCGGGTTCCTCATGGCCGGCGGCCGGCTGGACGAGGCGGCTCCGGTCCTGGAGCAGGCGCTGTCCGACCTGGACCCCTCCCCGGAGGCGCACGGCGACGGCATGCTCGTGCAGGTCCGCTGGTGGCTCGGCGAGTGTGCGATGGCCCGGCAGGAGCCCGCGGAGGCGGCCAAGCACTGGCTCGCCGCCGCTCAGGTCGCGCAGCACTGGCCCGAGCAGGCCGACCACGCGATGCTCGCCAACCTCGCCGCCGAGGCCCTGGACAAGGCGGGCGAGAAGCTGTCGGCGGAGCTCGCCTACGAACGGGCGGCCGACCTGTGGGCGGAGGCCGGCGACGCCCGGCGCCAGCTCCGCGCGACCCGCGCATGGGCGTGGGCCGTCCGTGGTCGCGACGCCGCCGAGGCGAGCCGCGTCATGACCGGCGCCACCCGGGTGTGCGAGGCGGCGCTCGCCGACGCGACGGACCCGGACGAGCTCGCCGAGCTGCGGACCGAGCTGCCCGAGACGCTCGAACAGCACGCCAGGGTCATCGCTGACGAGGACCTGGAGTCCGGCCGCTTCGGCGGCCTCTACGACGGCGCCCTGGCGGAGGCCGCAGCCTTGGCGGGCCGCGCCGAGCAGCTCCTGCGGGAGTCCGACGACGTCGCGCGCTGGTGCCGCGGCGCCCTGCTCGCCGCCGAGCTGGCCGTCGAGTCGGGCGAGACGGCCCGCGGCCTGGAGCTGGTCGCGGCCGTCGAGGCGAAGGTCGACGACGACGAGGAGCTCATCGGGTTCCGCGGCCACGCCGGCTGGATCCGCGACCTGGTGACCGCCTGATCGTGGCCGCCGCCCGACCGGGAGTCCGGTCAGGCGGCGGTCCCATGGTCGAGCCGTGGCCCCGCTCAGCGGCGCGCCACGACCGGGTGCGGCACCACGCGGTACAGCCGGAGCGACGCGAGCAGCAGCCAGGCGAACCCGGCCACCACCGCGAGCCAGAGGCCGCCCATCCCGGCTGGCCCCAGGGCGGCGCCGCCGACAAATCCCACCAGGATCACGACGCCGGCGACCCGCGACCACGCAGCGCGCCCGCTCTCGCCGTGCCGCGCGAGCCACCCGCCGAACAGCAGCGCCGCCACCGCGAACGCGACGAACCCGATGCCGCCGAACGCGAAGTGCAGGATGCCGGAGATGCTCATCGTCGTGGCGCCGTCCTGCCCGGGAGGGAACCCCGGCATCGGGTCGGGCGGGAAGATCGCGCTCGCCACCATCGCCCCGCCGTAGATCCCCACCCCGATCCCGGCACCGCGTGCGCCCGCACGGACCATGCCCACGCCGGCGACGAGCACCATCACACCGCTCAGCGCCAGGTTGGTGATCTGCATCCAGCCGCCGTCGCCCAGCATGAGCGCGCTCAGAGGGTGCCGCGCGAAGTCGAAACCTTCCCGGGTGAGCGCCAGGATCAGCCCGACAACCAGGTAGAACGGCCCCGCGACCACACCCCAGCCCAGCATCGACCGCGTCACTGCGGCCCCCATGTCGAACTCGCTCTCCTGTGCCATCTCGTCCTCCGGACCTGACCGCCGACCCGCTGCCGACGTCCTAACGGCTCAGACGACGAACCCCACCACAACTGAGCGACCGTTGAGTGCTGGGTATTTGTTGGATCGAAACGTTCCGAGCCAACAAATACCCAGCACTCAACGGTCAGGCGTGGGCCAGACTGGTCACGCCTCCACGATCACAGGCACGATCATCGGCTTGCGGCGCAGGCGCGTCGCCACGTACCGCCCGACGGTGCGCCGCATGATCTGCTGCAGCTGGTGCGTGTCCGTGGCCCCGCCCGCGATCGCGTTCTCCAGCGCCGCGGTGACCTCCGGCATCACCTTGTCGAACACCGAGGCGTCCTCGGCCATGCCGCGCGCCAGCACCTGCGGCGGCGCGAGCACCTTGCCCGTGGCCGTGTCGATGACAGCGAAGACGGACACGAAGCCCTCCTCGCCCAGGATCACGCGGTCCTTGAGCTCGGCGTCGGTGATCTCGCCGACCGACGAGCCGTCGACGTACACGTACCCGCACGGCACGGCGCCGACCACGGAGGCCTTGCCGTCCACGAGGTCGACCACGACGCCGTCCTCGGCGAGCACCACGCGGTCGGCCGGCACGCCGGTCCTGACCGCGAGCGCCCCGTTGGCGACGAGGTGACGCACCTCGCCGTGCACCGGCATGACGTTCTTGGGCTTGAGGATGTTGTAGCAGTACATGAGCTCGCCAGCCGAGGCGTGCCCGGAGACGTGCACCTTGGCGTTGCCGCCGTGCACGACGCGCGCGCCGAGGCGGGTAAGCCCGTTGATGATGCGGAACACGGCGTTCTCGTTGCCCGGGATGAGCGACGACGCCAGAATCACGGTGTCGCCGAACTCGACCTGCACCTTGTGGTCGCCGTTGGCCATGCGCGACAGGGCGGCCATCGGCTCGCCCTGCGAGCCGGTGGACATGTAGACGATCCGGTCGTCGGGCAGGGAGTCGGCCTTCTTCAGGTCGATCAGCACGCCCGGCGGCACGTCGAGGTAGCCGAGGTCGGCGGCGATGCCCATGTTGCGCACCATGGAGCGGCCCACGAGGGCAACGCGCCGGCCGTGGGCGTGGGCGGCGTTGAGCACCTGCTGGACGCGGTGCACGTGCGACGAGAACGACGCGACGATGATCCGCTTGTCCGCCTGCGCGAACACGTTGTCGAGCACCGGGCCGATCTCGGCCTCCGGCGTCACGAAGCCCGGCACCTCGGCGTTGGTGGAGTCCACCATGAAGAGGTCAACGCCCTTCTCGCCGAGGCGGGCGAAGGCGCGCAGGTCGGTGATGCGGCCGTCGAGCGGCAGCTGGTCCATCTTGAAGTCACCGGTGTGCAGCACGGTGCCCGCCGCGGTGGTCACGGCCACGGCGAGCGCGTCCGGGATGGAGTGGTTGACCGCGACGAACTCGCAGTCGAAGACGCCGAGCTTCTCGCGCTGCCCTTCCTTCACCTCGAGGGTGTAGGGCTTGATGCGGTGCTCCTTGAGCTTCGCCTCGATGAACGCGAGCGTCAGGCGCGAGCCGACCAGCGGGATGTCCTTGCGGAGCCGCAGCAGGTACGGCACGGCGCCGATGTGGTCCTCGTGGCCGTGCGTCAGCACGATCGCCTCGATGTCGCCGAGGCGGTCCTTGATGTAGTCGAAGTCCGGCAGGATCAGGTCCACGCCGGGCTGGTTGTCCTCGGGGAACAACACGCCGCAGTCGATGATGAGCAGCTTTCCGGCATGCTCCAGGACCGCCATGTTGCGTCCCACCTCGCCCAGGCCGCCGAGGGCGACCACACGCAGACCGCCGGCAGGCAGTGCGGGGGGCAGGGACAGTTCGGGGTGAGGATGACTCACGTGGCCTCCAAGGCCTCGTTCCAACAGAAAAGTTTCAGTGCCCGACGGCGGAGCTCGCCTGGGCGAGCTCGCTCACCTCGGGCTGGTGTGCGGTGTCGCCGTCGCGCAGCAGGCCGGCCTCGGCCAGGACCGCGCGCAGGGCGACCACCTCGTCGTCCGACGCTGCGACGTTCGGCAGACGCAGGAACCGGTTGTCCGTGACGCCGAGGATCTCGAGCGCCGCCTTGACCATGACGGCCTGCGCGCCCGCGCCGTTCATCGCGTCGATGACGCCGGTGGTGGTGCGGAAGACCTCGATCGCTCCGGCGATGTCGCCGGCGTCGAACCGGCGGACCGTCTCCGCGAAGTGTGCGCCGACCAGGTGGGCCGACACGGACACGATACCCGCACCTCCGACGCTCAGGAACGGCAGCAGCAGGCCGTCGTCGCCGGAGTACCACGCCAGGCCCGTGCTCGCGGCGAGCTTGCCGCCGCTGTAGACGTCGCCGGTGGCGTCCTTGTTCGCGACGATCCGCGGGTGCTGAGCCAGGCGCGCGAACGTCTCCGGCGCTATGCGCACCCCGGCCCGGCCGGGGATGTCGTACAGCATCACGGGCAGGTCGGTCGCGTCCGCGACGGCCGTGAAGTGCTGGTACAGGCCCTCCTGGGTGGGCCGGGAGTAGTACGGGGAGACCACGAGCAGGCCGTCCGCGCCGGCGCCCGCGGCCTGTTCGGCCATGCGGATCGCGTGCACCGTGTCGTTCGAGCCGGCGCCCGCCACGACGGCGGCGCGGTCGCCCACGGCCTCGACGACGGCGGCGACGAGCTCTTCCTTCTCGGGCGTGTGCGTGACCGGGGACTCGCCGGTGGTGCCGGACAGGACGAGGCCGTCGTTGCCGTCGTCGACCAGCTTCTTCGCCACCTTCACCGCTGCCTTCAGGTCTATGGCGCCGTCCGGCGTCATGGGGGTGACCATCGCAGTCAGGACCGCGCCGAACGGGCGCGCGGGATCAGTGGGAAGAACCATAGGCATACCGTACCGTTTACCGCCCGATCACCGGGCTCGCGCCCCGCTGCGGGTCACCGCTCGACCAGGACGCCGTCCTCGTCCGCGTAGACCATGGCACCCGGCCGGAACACGACGCCGCCGATCTCGACCGGCTCGTCCACCACGCCGGCACCCGCCTTCGACGACTTGCGCGGGTTGGTGCCCAGCGCCTTCACGCCGAGCCGCAGCCCGCCGATCGCCACCGAGTCGCGGATGGCGCCGTGGATGATCGCGCCGGCCCAGCCGTTCTCGACGGCCGCCGCCGCGATGAGGTCGCCCATCAGCGCGCTGCGCAGCGAGCCGCCGCCGTCCACCACCAGGACCGCGCCGTCGCCCGGGGTCTGCGTCAGCTCCTTGACCAGGGCGTTGTCCTCGTGGCACCGCACGGTGCGCACCGGGCCGGAGAAGGCTCGGACCCCGCCGAAGTCGCGCAGCTGGACGGGCAGCGAGGCCAGCGCATCGCCGTGCTCGTCGTACAGGTCGGCCGTCACCGTCATGTGATTCCTCCGCGTCGTGGGTGTGCGGCAGACGCTACTCGACGTGGTCGCGGTCGCTCGGCCGCGACGTCACCCCGCCGTGGGTTGCGCGGCGATGGATACTCGAAATATGACGGCGACGACGCTCTCCCCCGCCTTCGTGGCGCACCTGCCCACCGGCATTCTCGTCGGCGGGCACTGGGGCCCCGCGGCGGGCGGCGGCACGTTCGAGGTCGCCGACCCGGCGACGGCCGAGCCCATCTTCGACGTCTCCGACGCCACACCCGCCGACGCCGTACGAGCCCTCGACGCCGCACACGCCGCCGCCCCCGCCTGGCGCGCCGTGCCGCCGCGCGAACGCGCCGAGCTGCTGCGCGCCGTCTTCGCGCGGCTCGTCGCCCGCGCCGACGACATCGCCGCGCTGATCACCGCCGAGGCCGGCAAGCCCCTGGCCGAGGCGCGCGCCGAGGTGGTCTACGGCGCCGAGTTCCTGCGCTGGTTCGCCGAGCAGGCGGTGCGCGCCGACGGCCTGGTGCGCACGGCGCCGTCGGGCACCAACAAGCAGTACGTGAGCCGCCGACCGGTGGGGCCCTCCCTGCTGATCACGCCGTGGAACTTCCCCATCGCGATGGCGACCCGCAAGATCGCGCCGGCGCTGGCGGCCGGCTGCACCGTCGTGATCAAGCCGGCCCAGCTGACCCCGATGACCACGCTCCTGGTCGCGGAGATCATCCGCTCCGAGGCCCAGGCGCGCGGCCTGCCGGCGGGCATCGTCAACGTGGTCCCGACCACGCAGGCGGGGCCGGTCACCGAGCCGCTGTTCGAGGACCCCCGGCTGCGCAAGGTCTCGTTCACCGGCTCCACGCGGGTCGGTCAGGCCCTGCTCGCCCAGGCCTCGAAGAACGTGCTGCGCAGCTCGATGGAGCTGGGCGGCAACGCGCCGTTCGTCGTGTTCGAGGACGCCGACCTCGACGCCGCGGTCGAGGGCGCGCTGATCGCGAAGCTGCGCAACTCCGGCCAGTCCTGCGTCGCGGCCAACCGCTTCCTCGTGCACGACGCCGTCGCGCACACCTTCGCGCAGAAGTTCGCCAAGGCAGTGGCCGCCAAGGTGACCGCCCCGGGCACGCAGCCCGGCGCCGACGTGGGCCCGCTGATCGATGAGTCGGCGGTCGAGAAGGTCACGGACCTCGTGGACGACGCCGTCGTGCACGGCGCCCAGGTGCTCACCGGCGGCGCGCGCCTCGACCGCCCGGGCCACTTCTTCGAGCCGACGGTGCTCACCGGCGTCAGCGGCGACGCCCGGATCGTCACGGAGGAGATCTTCGGCCCCGTCGCCCCGATCGTGGTCTTCGGCTCCGACGACGAGGCGTACGAGCTGGCCAACGGCACCCCGTTCGGCCTGGCCGCCTACGCGTACACGACATCGCTGGCCCGGGCGCAGCGCGCGATGGACGAGATCGAGGCCGGGATGATCGGCATCAACCGCGGGCTGGTGTCCGACGCGAGCGCCCCGTTCGGCGGCGTCAAGGCCTCCGGCCTGGGCCGCGAGGGCGGCGAGGCGGGCATGGAGGAGTACCAGGAGACGGTGTACGTGGCGATGTAGGGCCAGGGTTGACCACAGCAGCTTCTGCCAGGACCCGCGCCCGCCTGGCAGAAACTGCTGTGGTCAACTCAGCCGCTGGCTGGCCGCAGCCGCCGTGGTCCGCCCGGGCCGGCGGTGGGCCGTTAGGGTGGTTGCGTGGCCCTGTTTCGCGAGACCGCCGACGTGTCCGTCCGCCCCGCCGTCGCCGGTGACGAGTCCGCCGTGACCGACGTGCAGGTCGCCTCCTGGCGCGCCGCCGGGGTGCTGGGCGAGGGCGTCGTCGACGCACTCGACGTCCCCGCGATGCGCGCGCGCTGGTCGTCGGCGATCACGTCGCCGCCCGGCCCGGGCTTCGCGGTGTTCGTCGCGCTCGACGGGCCCGACGTCGTCGGGTTCGCCGCCGTCTCCCCCGGTCAGGTGCTGTCGCTCGAGGTCCTGCCGAAGGCGCAGCGCGCCGGGCACGGGTCGCGGCTCCTGGCGGCCGCCGTCGACCGCCTCCGCGCGGACGGTGCGGAGACCGTGAGCACCTGGGCGCTCGTCGACGACACGGCGCGGGCCACGTTCCTTCAGGCCAGCGGGCTCGGCGAGGACGGCCGCAGCCGCACGCTCGCCACGGGCGTCCGCGAGGTCGTCGAGCACCGCTGGTCCGCCGAGATCTGACTGACGCCTTTCGGACGCGGGCGTCCCGGCGCAGCCGACTCCCTGTGCAGCCGTGTTCGCGACGCGAACCCCAGGGTTCACGCCCACGTGACAGTCCCGTGACACGGCCTTGCGACCATCGGCTTCATGGGGATACGCACGGAGTACTTCGCCGCACCTACCGATGAGGTGGCGGCGACGGCGCTCCACACGCCTGGCGGGCCGTCCGAGCCCGACCAGAGCACCGACCTGCCACGGTTCGACGCCGTGGAGGTGCCGTCGGTGGACCCGTTCGTCATGCTCGGTGGTCTCGCGGGCGTGCTGTCCGGGCGCCCGTACGGCGAGGTCACCGCGCACCCGCGGCACGGCAACCTCATCGGTAGCGGGGGCGACGAGGGACCCTGGATCGTGACCGTCTCGCAGACCCTCGCGGACGAGCTCGCCGCCGCCGGCCCCACCCGGCTGGCCCAGGCGGCTCGTGACTGGTCCGAGGCCGCGCCGCCCGCCGTCCCGCCGCGCAACCTCGCCGCCGCCCTGCTGCCACTCGCGGCGCTCGCCGCCCGCGCGGCCGACCAGGGACACGCCCTGTACTGCTGGACGAGCCTCACCGACTAAGACGATCGTCCCCGTGGCTCCTCCCGAACCCCTCGTGATCGACCGCCTCGACCTGGCCGCCCCGGACGCGCTCGGGCTACCCGCGCTCCTGACCGCCTACCACCTGCGGACCGAGGCCGAGAAAGGCGTACCCGTCAGCGATGTGGAGGTGCTGCCCGCCCGCTACCGGGCGGAGGTCGCCGATCCACGGTCCGCGTTCGCGGACGACGTCGTGCTGGTCGCGCGCTGCGGGAACCGTCCGGCAGGCTGCCTGGTCGTGACCGCACCCGTGGCGGGGCGCTCGGAGATCAAGCGGCTCTGGACGGACCCGGAGCTGCGCGGCCGCGGCATCGCGTCGGCACTGATCGACACGGCGCTGACCCAGGCGGTGGAGGGCGGCGTCAGCACGGTAGCGCTCTCGGTCTGGAGCTGGCGCGCGGGCGCGATCCGCCTGTACGAGAGGCTCGGCTTCGCCGTCGTCGACGCGTGGGACGAACGGGACGACCTGGTCTGCATGGAGCGCGCCGTCCGGGCGACGAGCACCGGCTGAAATGATGGCGCGGCCAGGGCCGCGGAAATGCTTCACTTGCCCGGTGACCCGCACCCCCAACCCGCTCTGGCGGACCCTTGTCCAGCTCCGCGGCAACCCTCGCGCCTGCGTGTGGACCGAGCCGCTGTGGGGGCTGTCCATGGCCCTGGTGCTGCCGTACGCGTCGGTGTTCATGCTGGCGCTCGGCCTGCACGACGCGCAGATCGGCTTCCTCGCGACCGTCGCCATGCTCTCCCAGGTCGGCTTCGGGCTGGCCGGCGGGATCATCACCGACCGGCTCGGCCGGCGCGCCACGACGGCGTGGTTCGACGTGATCGCGTGGGTGATCCCGTGCGTGCTGTGGGCGTTCGCGGAGAACTTCTGGTTCTTCCTCGCGGCGTCGCTGGTCAACGGCGCCCTGCAGGTCACGCAGAACTCGTGGGACTGCCTCATGGTCGAGGACGCCGAGCGGGGCCAGATCACCCGGATCTACTCGCTGGTCAAGGTCGCGTCCGACTGCTCAGCCCTGTTCGCGCCGCTGGCCGCCGTCCTGGTCGCCCAGCTCGGGCTGGAGCCCGCCGTCCGCATCCTCTACGTCAACGCCGCGGTCGTGATGACGGCGAAGATCATCTGGCTCTACCTGTGGTCGAGGGAGACCCGCCAGGGCCGCGTCCGCATGGCCGCCACCCGCGGGGAGAGCGTGTGGCGCCTGATGGCCGGGTACCGCGGCGCGCTCGGGCTGCTGCTGCGCTCGCGCGGGTCGCTCCTCGCGCTGGCCGTGGCCGCGCTGACCGCCGCGGTCACGCTCGTCAACGGCACGTTCTGGCAGGTGGTGGCCAGCCAGCACCTGCACGTGCCGGACGCGCTGCTGCCCTTCTTCCCGATGGTCCGCTCGGTGCTGTCCGTCGTCTTCTTCTTCACGCTCATCCCGCTGCTGACCACCGCCGTCGACCTCAGGCGCGCCACGTTGTGGGGGTTCGGGGTCCACCTCGCCGGGCAGCTCGTGCTGGTCGCGATCCCGGCGTCGGACGGCGCGGCGACGGGTTCGACGTACGCGTTCCTCGGCCTGTGCCTGCTGCTGGACAGCTTCGGTGCGGGCATGCTGTTCATGCTCTCGGAGTCGCTCGTCGCGCTGCACGTGGACCCGGCCGAGCGCTCGCGCGTGATGGCGCTCCAGCGCACCTGCATCATGCTCGCCGCGGCGCCGTTCGGCTGGATCTCCGGCTGGCTGTCCGGGATCGACCGCACCTACCCGTTCATGCTCACGTCCGTGCTGCTGGTCGTCGGGCTCGTGCTGGTGATCGTGCGCTGGGTGCCGACGCACCCGGACGCCGAGGCCGTCCTGACGTCCGACCCCGCCTGACGCGAGGCCGGCCCTCGGGCGGCGCGGTCCCGGACCGGAGCGCCCGCCGTCAGAGCCCCGGCTCGTAGCGGGTGTACCCGGGGCGAAGCACGACCGTGGCCTCGCGCCCCGGGTCGGTGTCGTCGTCCGGGCTCGGCACGTGCGCGACGTCGGGCCAGTGCACGAGGAACGTGCCGCGGTGCAGCCACCGCAGCAGCGGGGCGACGGGCCACGGCTGCCGCACGCGGGACCGCTCGAAGCCCAGGAACGACGTGCGGGTCCGCGGAGACACCACGAGCCCGTGCAGCCGCGCGCGGGCGAGGAACGTGCTCGGCGGCCCGTCGAGCACGAAGCGCAGGTCGACCACCCAGCCGAGGTGCGCCCCGGCGTCGTCGCGCACCGGGACGTCGAACAGGTCGGAGGCGATCATCGGGGCCTCCTCATCCTGAGGCCTCCGGATCGTGCGTGCCGCCGGGGATCCGCCCTACGACGTGGTCGCGCGTCCAGCGGTCGAGCCAGGTCACGTCGAGGCCGCCGCCCCGGACGCCCAGGTGCACCACCGTGCCGACGTCCGACACCTGCGCCCACGGCAGGCGGTACCAGCGGGATGCGGGCGGGCGCCCCCCGAACACCCGGGTGCCGAGCACGGGACCGGTGAGCAGCGCGGAGATCACGACGGGGACGCGGCCGTCGATCCGTCCGTCCTCGGCGGGCTCGCCGTCGGCGGCCTCGAGCTCGAGGTCGTCGAGCGTGCACACCGGCAGGTCGTCAACGTCGAGCACCTGACGGTCCAACAGGTGCAGCCCTGCGTCCAGGACCCGTCCCGGCTGTCGCGGCTCGGGCTCGCGGGACAGGTCCCGCGGGCCGGTCCGGGTGCGCCTCATCCGCCCGCCTCCGTCGCGATCATCAGGGGTATCGCGGCCAGCGCGGCCGCGACGAGGACGAACAGATATATCGTGCCCAGCACGTTCATCACCCGCCCGTTGACGTGCTCGCCCATGTACTCGGGATCGTTCGCCACCACCAGGATCGGCAGATACGTCAGCGGCAGGGCCACGGCCGAGAAGACCACCGAGTACTCGGTGACGGCGATCGGGTCGACGTTTGTCATCAGGACGCCGACCGCGACGACGAGCGCCAGGATCATCGCCAGGTGGAACCGCGGGGCCTGCGCCGGACGCCGGAACTTGCCCCATGACCAGCCCAGGTACTGGGAGAGCGTGTACCCGGTGGACAGCGCGGTCTCCAGCGCGGCACCGGACGTGGCCGCCACCATGCCCACGATCACCACGGCCACGAGCAGGGTCCCGCCGGCCTGCGCCACCGGCAGCACGAGCTGGGACATCGAGTCGACCCGGATGCCGGCGGGCAGCAGCACGAGGGCCGCGCACGCGGCGATGGCGATCGACAGGACGCCGCCGAGCGGGAACCCGACCAGCACGTTCAGGCGGGACGTCGCGAGGTCCCGCACCGTCCAGCGGTCCTCCACGCCGCCCGACGAGAAGAAGAAGACCTCGTAGGGCGTCATGGCCGCACCGAACAGCGCGATCGCGAAGTACCAGTACACCGCGGCGCCCTCCTGCGCCGGCACGTGCGGGACCAGCTGCGCGCCGAGCTCGCCCCAGTCCGGTCCGAGCAGGAACACCGCCACCGCGAACCCGACCAGCGTCAGGCCCAGCAGGCCGGTGACGTTCTCCATGAGGTCGAACTGCACGCGCCACAGGACGAGCCATACCGCCAGCGCCGCGACCGGGACCCAGAGCCGGTGGTCCACGCTGCTCGCGAGCTGGAGCGCCAGCGCGATGCCACCCACCTCGGCGATCAGCGTCAGCACCGTGACAGCGAGACTGGCGACCAGGTTCAGCCCGGCGGTCCGCGGGCCGAGGCGCTCGCGGATGATCTCGAACGTCGCCCGCCCGGACACCGCGGCGACCTTGCCGGACATGTGCGCGAACACGCAGATGCCGACCACGCCCACGCCGACCACCCAGGCCAGCGACAGCCCGAACCGCGAACCCACCACGGCGTTGGTGACGAGGTCCCCGGCGTCGAGGAACCCGCCGATGGCGGTGAGGATGCCCAGGGCGACGCTCAGCAGGCGAGTGTTCACGGCGCCGTCCGCTCGGCCCGGGGCCCGGTCTGCGCGTCGATCTGCGCCTGCGCCCGCTCGACGGTAGCGCTCGCGTCGTCGAGCGCGCTGGACGCGTCGTCGAGGGCCCGCAGGACGTCGTCGGCGGGCGACGGCGGCCGCCCCAGCCACGTGCGCGCCGCCGCGACCGGGCCGACGGCGCCCGAGGCGGCGTCCAGCGCGTCGCCCCGCACCTGCTCGGCGCCGTCGGCCGCGATGACCAGGGTCCCGATGCCGTGCACCGCGCCCGTGGCGGTCTCGACCGCGTCCCCGATCGCGACGTCCGCGGTCACGGCCGGCAGGTGCCCGGCGGCCCGCTCCCGGACGGCGAGCTCCGCCGTCGCGACCGCCGAGCTCGCGTCGTCGAGGTGGTCGGACACACTGCCGAGCGCGCCGACGTCGTCCGACCGCGTGGCGGCAGGCCCGCATGCCGTGAGCAGCCCCGCCAGCCCGAGGACCAGCACCACCGCGACGCACCGGCGGGAGTGCTGGCAGCGCTGGCGGGTGGTCACCGTCGCATGCTGGCCCGGATCGGCGGCACTCGCACGCCGACAGCGACCACCGGAGGTTCACCCACCGACCCTCGCGCGGCAGCGCACGGGCGGGTCTACCGTCTTGCCTATGGCCTTCGACGTCGCCGCCGGCGCTTACGCGCAGTTCATGGGCAGGTACGCGGAGCCGCTGGCGGACCAGTTCGCCGAGCTGCTCGGGGTGCGGCCCGGTCAGCGAGCGCTCGACGTCGGGTGCGGCCCGGGCGCCCTGACCGAGCGGCTGGTCGCCAGGCTCGGCGCCCATGCGGTCGCCGCGGTCGACCCGTCGGCGTCGTTCATCGAGGCCGTCCGTGCGCGCTGTGCGGGTGCCGACGTGCGCCAGGGAACCGCCGAGAGCCTGCCGTTCGACGACGACAGCGTGGATCTCTCGGCGGCGCAGCTCGTGGTGCACTTCATGAGCGACCCGGTCGCGGGCCTGAAGGAGATGGCGCGCGTGACCCGGCCTGGCGGCCAGGTCGCCGCGAACACCTGGGACTTCTACGGCAGCCGGGCGCCGCAGTCGGTGTTCTGGCTGGCCGTCCGGGATCTCGACCCCGCCGCGACCGCCGAGTCGGACCCCGCGGGCGCCCGCGAGGGACACCTGGCCGAGCTGTTCCGGGCGGCCGGTATGACCAGCCTCCAGTCCGCCGAGTTGAGCGTCGTGTCGTCGTACACCGGCTTCGACGAGTGGTGGCACCCGTACACGCTCGGCGTCGGACCGCCCGGCGACTACGTGGCCGCTCTTGGGCCGGACTCCCGTGGGGTACTCGAGGAACGCTGCCGCAAGCTGCTCCCCGACGGGCCCTTCGACGTCAGGGCGACCGCGTGGGCCGTCGTCGCGCGGACCGGCTGAGCGCGGCGGCCTTGCGCAGGGCCTCGCGGGCCCGACGGCGGTCGCCCGCGGCGTCGTAGGCGAACGCCAGGTGGTACCAGGCGCGCCAGTCCTCGGGGGCGGCCTCGACCGCGGCCCGGCGCGGCTCGAACGCCTCGTCTGCCGCGGCCCGGTCGATGCGGCCGCCGGGCGACCGCGGCAGGTCGTCCACGGGGAGGTCGCCCTCGGCGTACAGGGTGTCGGCCATGGTCTGCACGGTCGCCGCCAGCCAGTACTCCCGCACGATCAGCCCGATGACCAGCAACGGGATGATGAGCACGCCCAGCCCGATAGCGATCAGCACGGGCTCGCCGGTGCGCGCCATCGCGAGGCCACGCCCGGCGATCTGCCACACGTACAGCGCGAGCAGGGCGGTGACGGCGAGGGCTCCGGGCAGGCCCTTGGGCAGCTTCCGGCCCGACGCCGGTCGCCCGCCGGCGCCGTCGGCCCGCGACTCGCTCACGACAGGTCCAGCACGTGCTCGAGCCCGACGGTCAGCCCGGGCCGCGAGATCACGGACCGGATCGCGAGCAGCACGCCCGGCATGAACGAGGCCCGGTCGAACGAGTCCTGCCGGATCACGAGCTGCTCCCCCTCGTTGCCGAAGAGGATCTCCTCGTGGGCCACGAGCCCGCGCAACCGCACGGAGTGGACGCGCACCCCGTCGACGTCGGTCCCGCGCGCCTCCCAGCCCGACTCGGTCGCGTCGGGCGACCGCCCGAGCCCGGCCTCGGCACGCGCCGCGGCGATGGCCTCGGCGGTGTGCCGCGCGGTGCCGGACGGCGCGTCCACCTTGTTCGGGTGGTGCAGCTCGATGACCTCCGCCGACTCGAAGTAGCGCGCGGCCTTCGCGGCGAACGTCATGGCCAGCACGGCCGACAGCCCGAAGTTCGGGGCGATGAGCACGCCGAGCGACCCCCGCCCGCCCGCACCGCGGGGCGACAGCCGGGCGAGATGCGCCGCGACGCGGCCCCGCGAGTCGTCGTCCCAGCCGGTGGCGCCGACCACGGCGTGCGCGCCGGCGTCGAGCACCGCGTGCACGTTGGCCTCGGTGACGGCCGGGACCGTGAAGTCGACGGCGACGTCGGCCCCGGCGAGCGTCTCGGCGGAGACCGTGTCGCCGCGCCCGAGCCGGGCGACCAGCCGCATGCCGTCCGCGGCCTCGACTGCCGCGCAGGCCTGCGCGCCCATGCGCCCACCCGCACCGAGCACGGCCACCTTGATCTCACTCACGATCTACCACCCTCACGTCTTCGTTGAGTGCTGGCTATTTGTCGAATCAGAGGGCCCAATTCGACAAATACCCAGCACTCAACGGGGTCAGTTGTCGAACGGGCCCACGCGGACGATCGAACGCGGGCGGCCGGCCAGGTCTTGGGCCAGGGACTGGACGTCCGCTGACGTGACCGCCTGGATGCGCTCCAGCGACTCGGCCAGCGACAGCAGGTCGCCGTAGACGAGCTCGGCCTTGCCGAGGCGGCTCATCCGCGATCCGGAGTCCTCCAGACCGAGCACCGTGCCGCCGGACAGCTGCCCGACGGACCGCTTCAGCTCGGCCTCGGTGATCCCGTCGTTCGCGAGCTTCTCCAGCTCCTCGACGAGGAGGTCGGTGACCTGGTCCGCCTTGGCGGCCGCGCAGCCCGCGTACAGGCCGAAGGTGCCGAGCCCGCCGTGGGCGGACGCGAACGAGTACGTCGAGTACGCCAGGCCCCGCCTCTCGCGGATCTCCTGGAACAGCCGCGACGACATGCCGCCGCCCAGCACCGCGTTCAGCACGGACAGCGCGAAGCGCCGGTCGTCCGTCGCCGAGATGCCGGTGGACCCCACGATGATGTTGGCCTGCTCGACGGACCGCTTGACCGTCCGCTCGGCTCCGGCCTCCGGCACGCCTACCCGGTCCTCCGTGGCGGCGCGGCGGTCACGCGGCGCGACGGCGGCGTCGAGGTCCCATCCGCCGTCGGACAGCGCCTGCGTCACCTGCTGCACGAGCTTGTCGTGGTCGATCCCGCCGGCCGCCGTGACCACGAGGGTCTCGGGCCGGTAGTTCCAGCGGTAGTGGTCCCAGACGGCGTCGCGCGGGACGGCGTTGATCGTCTCGGGCGTGCCGCCGATGGGGCGGCCCAGCGCGTGGTCCCCCAGGACCAGGGCGGAGAACTCCTCGTGCACGACGTCGGTCGGGTCGTCGTCGTTCATCGCGAGCTCTTCGAGGATCACGCCGCGCTCGGTCTCGAGCTCGTCGGAGTCCAGGCGCGCGGAGGTGACCATGTCGGAGATGACGTCGACCGCCATCGGCAGGTCGGAGTCCAGCACCCGCGCGTAGTAGCAGGTGTGCTCCTTGCCGGTGGCCGCGTTCGCCTCGCCGCCGACGGCGTCGAACGCCTCGGCGATGTCCATCGCGGACCGCCGGGCGGTCCCCTTGAAGAGCAGGTGCTCCAGGAAGTGCGTCGAGCCGAAGTGACCGTCGGTCTCGTCCCGCGAGCCGACGCCGATCCACGCGCCCACCGTCGCCGAGCGCTGGCCCGGCATGTTCTCGGTGAGCACACGGACACCGCCGGGCTCGCCCGCGGGAACGAGCGGCAGGTGCCAAGCCATGTCAGGCGTCCGCGTCGGCGGGAACCGCTGCGGCGTCGGCGTCTGCCTGCGGGGCCTCGGCCGGGGCGGCCTCGTCCTCGTCGGTGACGGCGACCAGCGACAGCTTGCCGCGCGGGTCGATCTCGCCGATCTCGACCTGGACCTTCTGGCCGATGGACAGCACGTCGTCGACGTTCTCGACGCGCTTGCCGCCCACGAGCTTGCGGATCTGGCTGATGTGCAGCAGACCGTCCTTGCCCGGGGACAGCGAGATGAAGGCGCCGAACGACGTCGTCTTGACGACGGTGCCGACGAACCGCTCGCCCACCTCGGGGACGTGCGGGTTGGCGATCGCGTTGATCGCCGCGCGGGCGGCCTCGGCCGAAGGGCCGTCAGTGGCGCCGATGTACACGGTGCCGTCGTCCTCGATGGAGATGTCCGCGCCCGTCTCCTCCTGGATCTGGTTGATCATCTTGCCCTTCGGGCCGATGACCTCGCCGATCTTGTCGACGGGGACCTTCACCGTGATGACGCGCGGGGCGTTCGGGGACATCTCGTCCGGCGTGTCGATCGCCTCGTCGAGGACCTCGAGGATCGTCAGGCGGGCGTCGCGGGCCTGGCCCAGCGCCGCACCCAGCACCGAGGCGGGGATGCCGTCGAGCTTGGTGTCGAGCTGGATGGCCGTGACGAACTCCTTGGTGCCGGCGACCTTGAAGTCCATGTCGCCGAACGCGTCCTCGGCGCCCAGGATGTCCGTCATCGCGGCGTAGCGGGTCTCGCCGTCCACGGTGTCGGACACGAGGCCCATCGCGATACCGGCGACCGGGGCGCGCAGCGGCACACCGGCGTTCAGCAGCGACAGCGTGCTCGCGCACACGGAGCCCATCGACGTCGAGCCGTTGGAGCCGAGCGCCTCGGACACCTGGCGGATCGCGTACGGGAACTCCTCGCGGCTCGGCAGGACCGGCACCAGGGCGCGCTCGGCGAGCGCACCGTGGCCGATCTCGCGGCGCTTCGGGCTGCCCACGCGGCCCGTCTCACCGGTCGAGTACGGCGGGAAGTTGTAGTTGTGCATGTAGCGCTTGCGCGTCTCCGGACCGAGCGAGTCGATCTGCTGCTCCATGCGGAGCATGTTCAGCGTGGTGACACCCAGGATCTGGGTCTCGCCGCGCTCGAAGATCGCCGAGCCGTGCACGCGCGGCAGCACCTCGACCTCGGCCGAGAGGGTGCGGATGTCCGCGAGCCCACGGCCGTCGATGCGGACGCCGTCGGTCAGCACGCGCTGGCGGACGAGCTTCTTCTGCAGCGAGCGGTACGCCGCCGACAGCTCCTTCTCGCGGCCCTCGAACTGACCGGCGAGCTGCTCCTGCAGGCCCGCCTTGATCTCGTCGAGGGTGTTCTCGCGCTGCTGCTTGTCCGCGATGGTGAGCGCGTCCCGCGTCGCGGGGGCCACGGCCGCCTCGACGGCCGCGAACGCGTCGTCCTGGTAGTCCGGGAAGAGCGGGAACTGCTGCGTCTCCTTGGCGGACTGCGCGGCGAGCTGGGCCTGCGCGTCGCACAGGGCCTTGATGAACGGCTTGGCCGCCTCGATGCCCTCGGCGACGACCTCCTCGGTCGGCGCCGCGACGCCCTCGTTCTTGATGAGGGTCCACGCGTTGTCGGTGGCCTCGGCCTCGATCATGGCGATCGCGACGTCGTCACCGACGACGCGGCCGGCCACGACCATGTCGAAGACCGCGCGCTCCTTGTCGGAGTACTTGGGGAACGCGACCCACTGGCCGTCGACCAGCGCGATGCGGACCGCGCCGACCGGGCCGTCGAACGGCAGGCCGGAGATCTGGGTCGACGCCGACGCGGCGTTGATCGCCAGGGTGTCGTACGCGTCGTCCGGGTGCAGCGCCATGACGGTGATGACGACCTGGACCTCGTTGCGCAGGCCCTTGACGAACAGCGGGCGCAGCGGGCGGTCCGTCAGGCGGCAGGTCAGGATCGCGTCGGTCGACGGGCGGCCCTCGCGGCGGAAGAACGAGCCGGGGATGCGGCCCGCGGCGTACATCCGCTCCTCGACGTCCACCGTCAGGGGGAAGAAGTCGAACTGGTCCTTGGGGTGCTTGCCGGCCGCGGTGGTCGACAGCAGCATGGTCTCGCCGTCGAGGTACGCGGCGACTGCGCCGGCGGCCTGCTTGGCGAGGCGTCCGGTCTCGAACCGGACGGTACGGGTGCCGAAGCGACCGTTGTCGATAACGGCCTCGGCGAACTGGATCTCGGGACCCTCCACGGGTGCCCTCCTTCTGTTGGGTGTTCTCTGGGAACGCCCCCGTGCCCGACGGTCATCGATCGAGGCCTACCGAACCAGGTGTTCGGGAAGCCACTACCGAGGACCGGACGAGGTCACGGGCGGCGCCTTCTTGTACTACAGCATCTCACCAGACCAGCCCGGCCCCCGCAGCGGGGGCCGGGCTGGTGGGCGTCATGTCAGCGGCGCAGGCCGAGCTTGTCGACGAGGGCGCGGTAGCGCTCGATGTCGATCCCCTTGAGGTAACCCTGGAGACGACGGCGCTGGCCCACGAGGAGCAGCAGACCACGACGGCTGTGGTGGTCGTGCTTGTGCTCCTTGAGGTGCTCGGTGAGGTCCTTGATGCGCTGCGTGAGGAGCGCGATCTGCACCTCCGGCGAGCCCGAGTCGCCCGGCTTGGTTCCGTACTCGGAAATGATCTGCTGCTTCGTGGCAGTGTCGAGCGGCATGGCTCTCCTTCAGTGTCGTTGCGCGGTGCTCCGGGACTTGTTCACCGGGGCGCTCTCGATCCGCGGCCGTTCAGACGGCGATACCACACTACCAGTGCCAGCCCTGCCCGCCCGACGCGAGAGTGAGACCTCCGGCACTACCGACCAGCCGCCTTCACGTGCGCCGCCCACAGCACCGCGCCGGTCGCGAACAGCACCTGCACGACGACGAGTGACGGCGTCGCAACCCCCGCGACCGCCACCCACGCGAGCGGGAGCGTGCCGAGCACCGCCAGGTCCAGCCCCTTGAGCTGGTGGAGCACCAGCCCGGTCGGCACGCCGCCCGCCGGCGTCGCGATCATCGGCACGTCCCACGGCACGGGCCCGCGGTACGCGGTACGCACGGCCGCGGCCCCGAGCACGACGGCGGAGGGCACCGCCATCGCGAGCCACTGCCCGCCCCCGACCGCCACCGCGACGGCGCCCAGCACGATCCCCGCGGTCAGCACCGGCCACGCCGTGCGGACGACCCGCGCGGCCCGGGCGCTCAGCGGCACCAGCGCGTCCAGGCGCGGGTTCTCCCCCGCCGACCGCGGGCCGACGGCGCCCGCGAGCGCCCCCGCGTATCCCACGCCGGCGAGGACGGCCCACAGCCCGATCCCGTCGGCCAGCCCGGGCACCTGGACGGCGACGGCCCCGGTCGCGGCGAGCGCGACCAGCCCCGCCAGGGCGGCGGGCGAGCGGGCCAGCAGGGTGGCGTCGGCGGCGAGCAGCGCCCCGGCGGGGCCGCGCGCCGTGCCGGGCAGCCAGGGCAGGACGCGCGACGCCGTCGGGCCGCCGCTGAGGAGTGCGCGGCTCATGCCGCCGCTGTCGAGCGAGAGCAGGGCTGCCGAGGCCTGCATCGCCGCCGACGCGCGGGCGCGCAGCTCACCAGCCCGGAGCCGGTCCAGCCGGGTCGCCCAGACCGCGAGCGCCGCGCCGCCCAGGACCGCGAGCGCGGCGGGCACGGGCCAGGGCACAGCCCACGCCGCCCATCCGGGGGCCCACAGCGCGGCCCCGAGGCCCGCCACCGGCACCGCGGCGAGCAGCAGAGTGAGCATGCGCTGCGGCAGGTCGCCCGACGCCGCTCCGGTCACCTGGAGCATGCCCGTACCGGCGACCACGACGAGCCCGAGCGCCCCGCCCAGTGCGGCATCGACGAGGACTCCGGTGACGCCGACGCCGACGAAGGCCGCGGGCACGCCGCCCACGACCAGGCCCGCGCCGATCCCGACGAGCACCAGGCGCACGACGGACGGCGACATCAGGCCGGTCCGGTCGGCGCTGGTGGGTACCCACCAGCGCACGCCGGCGGCGGGCAGGCCCGCCGGCCCCAGGCGCAGCGCGAGCGCCGCGCCCGCGACGACCGCCAGGGCGAGCACCATGGCCTGGACCAGGCCGGGCCCCAGCCCGAACCCTGTCGCGTCGGACCCGAGCAGCTCCCGCACGGGCGCCCCGAACCCCCACATGTACAGCGTGACGAGCGCGAGCGAGATCGCCACCTCGCCGACGTCCATCGCCACGCGGCCTGGCTCGGCGGGCAGGTTGTGGGCGCGCACGCGCGCGGTCAGCCGGCGCAGCTCGGCGCCGGTGAGCCGTTCGTCCTCGTCCCCGACGAGGCGGGGCAGGGCAGGTCCGACGGCGGGGGCGGCCCCCTCGCCCGTCTGGTTGTCCGTCACCTGAAGCCCGCCAGCACGCCCGGGGCTTCGGCCGGCGGCAGCAGGACGGCGCCGTCGTCGGACAGGTACAGGGCGCTTGCGCCGGTGGCGGCGAGGAGCCGGTCGTCGTGCGTGGCGAACAGGACGGCGGTGCCGGCGTCGGCCTCGGCGCGCAGCGTGTCGCCGAGCCGGGCGCGCATGGCAGTGTCGAGACGCTGCTCCGGCTCGTCGAGCACGAGCAGGTCCCGCGGCCGCACCAGCGCGCTCGCGAGCAGGAACCGGCGGCGCTGCCCGGACGACAGGGTGTGCGGCATCGCGCTGCCGTGGCCTGCGATGCCCACGTGGTCGAGCACGTGGTCGGTGACGGCGCCGGCGTCGGGCACGCCGTGGCCGCGCGCGGTGAGCACGAGGTGCTCGCGGACGGTCACGCCGGGGAAGAAAGCGTCGTCGTCCAGCACGCCCGCGACCCGGGCCCGGAAGCCCCGTTCACGCTCGTCCACGACCTGTCCGAACACGCGGACCGTGCCCGACAGCGGCTCCTGCAGCCCGAGCACCGTGCGCAGCAGCGTGGACTTGCCGGTGCCGTTGGTCCCGATCACGGCGACGACGTCGCCCGGCGCCAGCGTGAGCGACACCGGCGGGCAGACGGCGTTGCCGCCGTACCCGACGACCAGGTCGGACAGTTCGAGGAGCGTCATGCCCACCTCAACGCGCGAACCGGCTCGGGTTCTCCCGTCCGTGGCCTCACTTCCACGCCCCGACGATCTCGTCCGGACCCCAGTGCGCCGCCAGCGGAAGACCCGGCTCGACACCACACCGCGAGACGGCGACCAGTGGGGTGTCGTCGCCGGTCCCCGGCACCGTGCCACGGGCGCGGGCGAGGTCCTCGAGCTCATGCGTCCCGAAGGTGTCGGTCTCGTACCACTTCACCGATCCGATGAACTCCACATGCCGTGCCGTTGGCGCGCGGTCCGCACCGATCAGGTCCACCTCGGGGTTGTTCTGCCGGTTCCACCAGCCCCCGACGGCCTCGACCTCGGGCCACTCGGAGTCCAGCAGGATACGCATCAACGACTCCCGGACGAGCGGCTCCACCGCCCTGCCGCGCCAGGTCGACCACGACCGCTCGATCCGCTCCAGCGCCACGTCGCCGCGCCCGCGTTCCACGAAGGGAATCGCACGGCGCAGGAACGCGAGCCAGAAGCGCAGGTACGGGTCGCTGATGCGGTACCGCTTGTTCTTCGTGTCGGACGCCGTCGACAGCGGGAGGTCGGTCTCGACGATCCGCTTGGCCTCCAGCCTCCTGAGCAGGGGGTTCAAGGTGCCCGCCGGCAGGGCGCCGGAGTTCCCGGCCGCGGCGGCGATGGCGGTGAACGTCCGCTCGCCGTCGCCGATCGCCTCGAGGATCGCCCGGCTGCGCGAGGACTCGGGAAACTCGCCGAGCAACGACAGCTCGCCGGCGACCAGGAGCGGCGAGAGGGGGTCGCTGAGCATTCCCCGGAGAAAATCCACCCTCGACTGCCCGGACTCCCAGGTCTGGACGATCTCGGGGAACCCACCGGTGATCAGGTGAGCGTCGACCGCGTCCGCGGCCCCCAGGCCCGTCATTCCCTGGACGTCAGCCACGTTCAGGGGCGCGATGTCGATCTTCGTCGCCCGTCCGAAGAAGGGGCGACCGTATGTCTGCAGGGCCTCCATCACCGACAGGTCGCTGCCGATGAGCAGGAGCAGCACTGGCTTCGCCGACAGCTGCTGGTCCCAGACGGTCTGGAGCGCTCCTTCGAACTCCGCGTCCTGCTCGACGAACCAGGGGACCTCGTCGAGCACGACCACCGTCGGCCTGTCATCCGGCAGGAACTCGGCGAGCGCACGCAGCGTGCCGTTCCAGTCGGGCGGGCTCAGGTGCGCGAAGATGGCGGGCGCATTCAGGCCCGACTGGGCGAGCGAGGCGAGGAACTCGCGCCGCTCGGCCGTCGCGTTGCGCCCACGGGTCGCCTGGAAGACGAAGTACTCGCCGCCGGTGCGGTCGCAGAACTCCTGCGCGAGCCGCGACTTGCCGACGCGGCGGCGGCCGGTCATGATCGCGGCTTTGCCCCGCGTGGTGCCGGTCCCCGCCTCGACGGCTTCCAGCAGTCCCGCGAGCCGCCGCAGGTCAGCGTCCCGACCGTGAAACCGCATCTGGGCTCCTCAACTAAGATCGAATCTTACTAAGATTCAATCTTAGTTTACGTTCGGCGTCTACGCCCGCAGGATCTTCCGGGCCCGCGCGACGTCGTCGTTCATCTGGGCGATGAGCGGTTCCATGCCGTCGAAGCGCAGGGTCGGCCGCAAGTGGGTCACGAACTCGAACGCCACCGCCTGGTCGTACAGGTCGAGGTCGGTGCGGTCGAGCACGTACGCCTCGACGCGCCGCTCGACGCCGTCGAACGTCGGGTTGGTGCCGATGGAGATCGCGGCGGGCAGGATCTCCTCCTGGCCCAGCCCCGCGCCGGACACGGCGGCCCGGTCGCCCTCGGGCGCGGCGAGGCTCGCGCAGGTCGCCGCGCTGCCGCGGCGCAGCCACCCGGCGTAGACGCCGTCGGCCGGGACGAGGCCGGTGATGTCGCCGAGGTTGGCGGTCGGGAAGCCCAGCTCGCGGCCCCGGGCGTCGCCGTGCACCACGGTGCCGCGCACCAGGTGCGGACGGCCGAGCACGTCGGCGGCCTGGTCGACGTCGCCCTCCGCGAGCAGCGCGCGCACCGCCGTCGACGACCAGCGCTGGTGCCCGTCGCCGTCGGCCGGGAGGGAGTCGCCCACGTCCTCGATCGCGACCACCTCGAACCCGTGCTGCCCACCCAGCTCCACCATCGTGGCGAGCGTGCCGGCGTTCTGCTTGCCGAAGCGCACGTCGTGCCCGACCACCACCGTGCGCGCCCCGAGGCCGTCCACGAGGTACCGGGACACGAACTCCTCGGGGGTCTGGGCGGCGAAGTCGAGCGTGTAGCGCACCAGCAGCGTCGCGTCGAGGCCCGTGCGCTCCATGAGCGCCAGGCGGTCCTCCAGGCCGGTGATCAGCTCCGGCGCCGACTCCGGCCGGTGCACGAGCGACGGGTGCGGCTCGAACGTGACCGCGACGGCGCTGGCCGCGTCGCTCCGGGCGAGGCTGAGGATTCGTCTCAGCACCGCCTGGTGGCCGCGGTGGACGCCGTCGAAGTTGCCGATCGTCACCACAGATGGCCCGAATCCCGGGGGAACCTGTTCCAGGTCCGTCCACAGCTGCACGCGGGTTGCTCCTCATGAATCGGGTGGCGTGGGCGCGACGGCCGCTCACGCGACATCCCGCACCGATCGTCAAGCCTATCCGGAGCCCGGGGATTCCCCATGATCGGTGTGGGCGGGCGCTTCGCGCGGTCAGTGCGGCAGGAGCCGGCGCGCCCCGTCGAGATAGGCCGCCCGGTCGAAGCCGTCGAACATGGCCGACTGGAAGATGAACCCCTGCCCCATGCCCATGAGCACCGGCACCAGGTCCTCCGCGGCCGCGTCGGGCCCATCGGGCGCATGCTCCGGATGCACCTCGAACCAGCGTCGCAGGGCTGCGACGAAGGCGCTCCTGAGCACCTTGACCCCGGTGTTCACCACGTCCCGCATCTCGGGGTCCACGGTCGCCTCGCCCCACAGCTGGACCAGGAGCCGCAGCTCGAGGCCCTCGGAGAGCACGCCGTCGAGCACGATCTCCAGCACTTCCGCCGGAGCGGGCGGGCTGCCGTCGGACGCCGCCTCGACGAGGTCGGCGTTCCGCCTGCCCAGCACGTTCCGGGCCACCGCCGCGAACAGGTCGCGCTTGCCCTCGAAGTAGCCGTAGACGGCGCCGGTCGACAGGCCCGCCTCGGCGATCACGTCGGCCATCGAGGTGTGCTGGTAGCCCTTCGCCGTGAACGCTCGCCGGGCGGCGTCCACGATCTCGGCACGGCGGGCATCACGTCGAGCGTCGCTGATCTTCGGCACCGGCCACCTCCCGTCGTCATGCCCGGGCTGATGCCCGAGGCGATTGACAAGCATACGTTCGCGGAGCATCGTGGGCCATACAAAACGAGCGTTCGTTTTTTATCGAGACGGAGCATGCCCCATGTCCCACGACGCACCAGCGCCCCACACCCCGGCGGGCCGTGTCATCGGCGTCGCCCTCGCCCTCACCCTCGTGCTCACCGTGTTCGTGCTCGCGTTCTCGTGGCCCTCGGTCACCGCGGAACCGCGGGACCTGCCCGTCGCCGTCGTCGGGTCCGACGACGCCGTCGCCACCCTCCGCGACCAGCTCGACGAGGCGCAGCCCGGCAGCATCGAGCTGATCGAGGCCGACGACCGGGCCGTGGCCGTCGAGGCCATCGAGACCCGCGAGGTCTACGGCGGCGTCGTGCTCGGCGACCCGGCGGCGGGCGAGGCGCCCGAGGTGCTCACGGCGTCGGCCGCGAGCGGCGTGACCCACCAGCTCATGACGCAGCTCGCCACCCAGATGCAGCAGGGCATCCAGGCGCAGGCCAACGCGGCGACCGCCGAAGCGCTGGCGGCGGCGCAGGCACAGGCCTCCGAGGCGGTCGAGACCGCGGTCCGGCAGGCGCTCGAGGCCGCGGCGCAAGGCGACCAGCCCCAGGCTCCGCCGTCCGGCGAGAGGGAGGCGCCGCAGCTGCCCGAGGTCCCGAAGGTGACCGTCGCCGACGTCGTCCCGCTCTCCGCCGACGACCCGCGCGGGTCCGGCTTCACCGCCGCCCTCTTCCCGATCCTGCTGGGCGGCATGATCGGCGGCATCGGCATCTCGATCGCCGTGACCGGCGCCCTGCGCCGCGTGCTCGCCGTCACGGTCTACTCGGTGGTCGGCGCCGGGATCCTCGTGGGGATCCTGCACTTCTGGTTCGGCACCGTGCAGGGCGACTGGCTGCTCGACGGCGGCGTCCTCGCCCTGTCGATCGCCGCGATCGCGGCCCCCATCACCGGGTTCGTGGCGGTGCTCGGCCGGGCCGGCATAGCGCTCGGCCCGGTGCTCATGATGCTGGTCGGCAACCCGATCTCGGGCGCCGCCATGCCGTCCGAGTTCCTGCCGTGGCACTGGGGCGAGATCGGCCAGTGGTTCCCGCCGGGCGCGAGCGCGACCCTGCTGCGCGACGTCTCCTACTTCCCCGACGCCGACGCCTCGGCGGCCTGGCTGGCGCTCGCCCTCTGGACCGCGGCGGGGGTGCTGCTGTCGATCGTGGGCCACGCCCGCGCCACCGGCGCCCGCCGGGCGCCGGTGCTGACCGCTCCGGCCTGAGCCGGGCTCAGCTTGCGGGCGCGAGCACCAGCACGGGCTTGGCGAGGTTCTCGCCCCGGCGGCGCGTGTCCTCCAGCAGCGCCACCAGCGTGCCCGACGGCGACAGCGCCGCCACCACGTCCGGACGCCCCGACGGCTCCACCCACTGGCCGTAGCCGAGCGCGCGGACCTCAACCTCGTCGAGCTCGCGCACCGGGAACGTGCCGCGCGCTGCCTCGGCCAGCGGGATCGTGGCCAGCGTGCCGTCGGCGTCGGCCTGCGTCTCCATCTGCTCCAGCGTGCGGGCGCCGGCCAGGTCGTAGCCGCCCACGCGGGTGCGGCGCAGCATGGTGAGGTGCCCGCCGGCGCCGAGCGCGGCGCCCAGGTCGCGCGCCAGGGCGCGTACGTAGGTGCCGGAGGAGACCGTGACGCGCACGTCGACGTCGATCACGGGGACGTCCTCGACGTCGGGCACCGCCGCCGTCACCTGGCGCACGTCCAGGACGTCGAACCGGGAGACGGTGACCGACCGCGCCTGCAGCGCGACCTCCTCCCCCGCCCGGACCCGCGCGTATGCGCGCTTGCCGTCCACCTTGATCGCCGACACCGAGGTGGGCACCTGCAGGATGTCGCCCGTCAGCTCGGCGACGGCGGCGTCCAGCGCCGCCCGGTCCACCCGTGCGACGGCGCCCTCGCCGGCCACGGTGACGACGGCGCCCTCGGCGTCGTCAGTGGTGGTGGCCACGCCCAGCCGGATCGTGGCGTCGTAGTCCTTGTCCGCGCCCACCACGTACGTGAGCAGGCGGGTGGCCTTGCCGATACCCAGCACGAGCACGCCCGTGGCCATGGGGTCGAGCGTCCCGGCGTGGCCCACCTTGCGCGTCCCGGCCAGCCGTCGCATCCGCCCGACGACGTCGTGGCTGGTCCAGCCCTGCGGCTTGTCGACGACGACGAACCCGTCGTCGGCCGTCGGACGGCGCACCGGCGCCTGCGGGGTGGGTGAAATCATGGGTACCAGTATCTCGTGACTCGGGGCTGGCGCGCGGCGTCCGGGGACGCCGACGCCACCCACGCCGGCCGGAACGAGAGCGTCCCGGCCGGACGGCGGGTGGCGGCGACGGCGTCCGTCCGCGGAGGGCTGGAGGCTACTCGGCCTCGTCGTCCTCGCGCGGCTTCTTGTAGGGGTCCTCGTCGCCCGCGTACCGGGCACCGGCCCGCAGCGCCTCGAGCTCGGCGTCGCGGTTGCGGGCCTCGATCAGCGCGGCGTCCAGGTTGGCGGCCGTGTCGGGGACGGAGTCGAGGTGGAACTCGAGCGTGGGCGTCAGGCGGATACCCGTCTGCTTGCCCACCTCCGAGCGGATCAGGCCCGTGGCGCTCTTCAGCGCCGCGGCAGTGCCTTCACGCTCCTCGTCCGAGCCGTAGACCGTGTAGAACACCGAGGCGTTCTGCAGGTCGCCGGTCACCCGGACGTCGGTGACCGTCATGAAGCCGAGCCGCGGATCCTTGATCCGCGTGTCGATCATCTGCGCGACGATCACCTTGATGCGGTCGGCGAGCTTGCGAGCCCGCGGATTGTCGACCATGAACATTCCTTTCAGCGTGAGTGCGGGGCATTCGCCTGGTCCGGACCAGCCGGCCGGGCGAATACCCCGCACTCAATGAGCCATCAGCGTCAGACGCGCGGCTTCTCGCGCATCTCGAACGTCTCGATGGTGTCGCCCTCGGTGACGTCGTTGAACGACCCGAGACCGATACCGCACTCGAAGCCCTCGCGGACCTCGGTGACGTCGTCCTTCTCGCGACGCAGCGACTCGATGGTGAGGTTGTCCCCCACGACCGTCCCGTTGCGCAGCACACGCGCCTTGGAGTTGCGGCGGATGCTGCCCGAGCGGACCACCGAACCGGCGATGTTGCCGAACTTCGAGGAACGGAAGACCTGGCGGATCTCCGCGGTCCCGAGCTGGACCTCCTCGTACTCCGGCTTGAGCATGCCCTTGAGGGCCGCCTCGACGTCCTCGATCGCCTGGTAGATGACCGAGTAGAACTTGACGTCGACGCCCTCGCGCTCCGCCAGCTCCTCGACGCGCTCGCCGTACTTCACGTTGAAGCCGATGATCACGGCGCTGTCGACGGTGGCCAGGTTGACGTCGTTCTGCGTGATCGCACCCACACCACGGTGGATGACGCGCAGCTCGACCTCCTCGCCCACGTCGATCTTGAGCAGCGCGTCCTCCAGTGCCTCGACGGCACCGGACACGTCGCCCTTGAGGATGAGGTTGAGGCTCTCGACCTTGCCCTTCTTGAGCTCGGAGTCGAAGTCCTCGAGGCTGATCCGCTTGCGGCGCTTGGCCAGCGTCGCAGCACGCTCCGCCGCCTGGCGCTTCTCGGCGATCTGGCGGGCGGTCCGGTCGTCCGGCGCCACGAGGAACGTGTCGCCGGCGCCCGGGACGCTCGTCAGGCCCAGCACCTGGACCGGGCGGGCCGGGGTGGCCGCCTCGACCGAGTTGCCGTGCTCGTCGAACATCGCACGGACGCGGCCGTAGGCCGTGCCCGCGACGATCGCGTCCCCGACGTGCAGCGTGCCGGCCTGGACCAGCACCGTCGCCACGGGACCGCGACCCTTGTCGAGGTTCGCCTCGATGGCCACACCACGCGCGTCCTTGGTCGGGTTCGCCCGCAGGTCGAGCGACGCGTCCGCGGTGAGCAGGACGGCGTCGATCAGGTCGTCGATACCGATGCCCGGCTTCGCCGCGACGTCGACGAACATCGTGTCGCCGCCGTACTCCTCGGCCACCAGGTTGTACTCGGTGAGCTGCTGACGCACCTTCGCCGGGTTGGCGCCCTCGACGTCGATCTTGTTGACGGCCACCACGATCGGCACACCTGCCGCCTGCGCGTGGTTCACCGCCTCGACCGTCTGCGGCATCACGCCGTCGTCGGCCGCGACCACGAGGATCGCGATGTCGGTGACCTGCGCACCACGCGCACGCATGGCGGTGAAGGCCTCGTGACCCGGGGTGTCGATGAACGTGATCGCACGCTCGGTGCCCTCGTGCTCGTGCGTGATCTGGTAGGCACCGATGTGCTGCGTGATCCCGCCGTGCTCGCCTGCCACCACGTCCGACTTGCGGATCGCGTCCAGCAGCTTGGTCTTACCGTGGTCGACGTGACCCATGACGGTCACGACCGGCGGCCGGATGGCCAGGTCCTCGTCGGACTCGTCGGCCTCCTCGGCCTCCAGGTCGATGTCGAACGACCCGAGCAGCTCGCGGTCCTCCTCCTCGGCCGAGACCATCTCGATCTGGTAGCCGAGCTCGGTGGCCAGCGTGCCGAACGTGTCCTCGTCGAGCGACTGCGTGGCCGTGGCCATCTCGCCCAGGTGGAACAGCACGGTCACGAGCGCCGCGGGGTTCGCGTCGATCTTGTCCGCGAAGTCGTTCAGCGACGCACCGTGGCGCAGCCGGACGACGGTGGTGCCGTTGCCGCGGGGGACCTGCACGCCGCCGAGCGACGGGGCCTGCATGGCCTCGAACTCCTGGCGCTTCGCTCGCCTCGACTTGCGTCCGCGGACCGGCTTGCCGCCGGCGCGCCCGAAGGCACCCTGCGTCGCACCACGACCGCCGGCGCCGCGACGCGGGCCGCCGAAGCCGCCACCGCCGCCGCCCGCACCGGGACGACCCGGAGCGCCTGCACCCGCGGGGCCGCCACCGGCACCGGGACGGCCACCGCCGCCACCGGGGCGGCCACGGCCGCCACCCGGCGCCGGGCGGTCACCCGGACGCGGCATGGAGGTCTTGCCCGGCATCATGCCGGGGTTCGGACGCGGACCGCCGCCACCGCTACCACCGGGGCGAGGGGCCGAGGGACGCGGGCCACCCGGACGGGGACCGCCGGAGCGGTCGCCGCTGGGGGCGTCGGTGCGCTCGGGGCGCTGCCCCGGACGCGGCATGCCCTGGCTGGTCGCGAACGGGTTGTTGCCCGGACGCGGGTTGCCACCGGCGGGCCGGTCGCTGGGACCGGCACCCGGCCGGCCACGGCCGCCACCGGGACGGGGCATGCCCTGGCTGGTCGCGAACGGGTTGTTGCCCGGACGCGGGGTACCGCCACCGGGACGGTCGCCGCTCGGACGGCCGCCGCGGCCGCCGTCCCGGGCGGGACGCGCGCTCGAGGGAGCGGTGGGCGGCTTGGGCGCGCCGGGCTTGGGGGCCGCGGCGGGCTTCGGCGCACCAGGCTTGGGGCCTGCTGCGGGCCTGGCGGACGCCGCGGGCGCCACCGAGGTCTCGTCAGGTGCCGGGGCCGGGGCGGGTGCCGCCGGCGCAGGGCTGGGTGCCGGAGCGGGCGCCGGTGTGGGCGCGGCCTCGGCCTCGGTCCTGCGGGGTGCCGGCGCGGGGGCCGGTGCCGGAGCCGGGGTCGGCTCGGCGGGCTTCTGGGCCGCGGGCTTCGCGGCCGGCTTGGGTGCACTCGTCGCAGGGGACTTCGCCGCTGCGCCCTTGTCGGACGGGCCGGCGGCGCCACCTGCGGGGAACTTGTCGCGCATGCGCCGCACGACGGGCGGCTCGAGCGTCGATGACGCCGAGCGGACGTACTCGCCTGCCGACTTCAGCTCGCCGAGCAGGGTCTTGCTTTCCACTCCGAGCTCTTTTGCGAGCTCGTAGACGCGGACTTTAGCCACAACTCTCCTGTCTCGGTCCATCCCAAGACAGGGAGGACCACCGTTAGTACTGAGTACTCATCGCTGGGGGCTCATCGGGTGCCCATCGGCGTCTGACCCGCTTCCTTGTCGACGAATCGCATACTTCGGCCGGACGCACTGTTGCGCCCGGTCGGGACGGTCTTGCGGCCTACGCACTCACTGGCCGAGGTGTGCTCGCACCTCGCCGAGGTCAAGGGGCCCGTCCACACGCAGTGCGCGCGGTACGGCCCTGCGACGCTCGGCGAGCTCCAGGCACCGCGGCTCCGGGTGAACCCAGGCACCGCGACCCGGCAGGCAGGCACGGACATCGACGACGATACGCCGTGGCTCTGCCACGTCACCATCTACCGAAGAGCCCAGCACCAGACGTAGGAGTGCAGACCGCTGGTCGCGCCCCCGGCATCCGACGCACGTGCGCACCGGACCCATGACGGGTGGAGCGGGGTATGTCGAAAGACGGGCGCGTGGCCCAGACTCGGACAGTCTACCGCGCCGGCCCACCGGCCGTTACCGACCGCTCTGCGCGCCGGAAGCGGCACCACCTGCGTCGGCGTCCGCTGCCTCGTCCGAGCGGATGTCGATGCGCCAGCCCGTCAGCTTCGCGGCGAGACGGGCGTTCTGCCCTTCCTTGCCGATCGCGAGGGACAGCTGGTAGTCGGGGACGATCGCCCGGGCGGCACGCGCATCGGCGTCGACCACTGTGACTGACGACACACGGGCCGGCGACAGCGCGCTCGCCACGAAGGCGGCGGGGTCGTCGCTGTGGTCGACGATGTCGATCTTCTCGCCGTGCAGCTCGGCCATCACGGCGCGGACGCGAGCACCCATGGGACCGATGCACGCGCCCTTGGCGTTGAGCCCGGCCACCCGGGTCCGGACGGCCATCTTGGTGCGGTGCCCCGCCTCGCGGGCGATGGCGGTGATCTCCACCGAGCCGTCCGCGATCTCCGGGACCTCGAGCTCGAAGAGCTTGCGCACGAGGTTCGGGTGGGTACGGCTCAACGTGATCTGGGGGCCCTTCATTCCGCGGCTGACCTCGACCACATAGGCGCGCAGCCGCTCGCCGTGCACGTACTCCTCGGTGGGCACCTGCTCGTGCGGCGGCAGGATCGCCTCGGTTCCGCCCACGTCCACCAGCACCATGCGCGGGTCGCGGCCCTGCTGGATGACGCCGGCCAGGACCTCGCCCTCCTTGCCGCGGAAGGTGCCCAGTACCTGGTCGTCCTCGGCGTCGCGCAGCCGCTGCACGATCACCTGGCGGGCCGTCGCGGTGGCGATGCGGCCGAAGTCCTGCGGCGTGTGGTCGAACTCGGGGCCGAACTCCAGGGCGGGGCGCGCGTCGGGGTCGTCCGGGTCCGGGGTGACGGGCAGCTCCTCGCGTGCCCATACGGTGACGTGGCCCGACGAGCGGTCCACCTCGACGCGGGCCCGGTTGTAGGCGTCGGGAGTGCGGTGGTAGGCCGAGAGGAGCGCCTGCTCGATGGCCGCGACGAGGACGTCCAGGCTGAGATCCCTCTCGCGCTCCAGCATCCGCAGGGTGGTCATGTCGATGTCCATGTCAGCCTTCCTCGTTGCGGCCGGGGTGACCCTCGGTCGTGTCGTCGAAACCAGCACCGTCCGAGTCCTCGTCGGTGTCTTCACCTGCACTCTCGCCCAGTTCTGGTGCCTCGGCATCCTGGGCGTCCTCGAGCCGTTTGAGCTCCACCTCGACCTTGCCACGGACGACGTCGCCGACCGGGATCCGCCTGTCGTCGTCGAGCACCAGGACGGCGTCGTCGCCGTCCGTGAGCACGTCGGTCAGCCGGCCCTCGGCCTGCCCACCGTCGGCCAGCTTCAGCGTCACCAGCCTCGTGCGGGCGCGCTTGAAGTGCCGCAGCGCGGTCAGCGGCCGCCCCGTGCCCGGCGTCGAGATCTCGAGCGTGTAGGCACCGGCGACGACGTCGTCCTCGTCCAGCGCTGCCGAGATGGCGCGCGACGCCTCGCCGAGCGCGTCGGAGTCCAGGCTGCCCACGGCGTCGTCCGGCAGGTCGATGGTGATCCGCACCACCGACTTGCTGCCCGCCCGGGTAGCGGTCACCTCCTCGAGGTACAGCCCCGCGGCCTCGACCACCGGGCCTACCACCTCGCGGACCGCATCCGCCTGCTGTGTCATCGACTGCCTTCCGTCGGCTCCCCCACGTGCGGGGGCACGGTTCGAGCCGGAACGGTTCGACCGATGTGCTGTTGTTGTCTGCGTCAAGCGTAACGAAGCGCCGGGCCTCGGCACTTCGCGTAGAACGTGATGTCCGTGACCCGACCGCAATCGGCGCGGGCACGAATGGGCTTAAGGAAACATGGCATCATCGGCCACGATGAACCCCAACGGCCCCACGGCCCGAACCCGACGCCGGTCAGGTCTGACCGCGCTGGCTCTGACCTGCGCGATCATTCTCTCAGGTTGCGGGGTGCGGCTCGAGACACCGCCGCCCACGGAGCCGGTCCCGGACGCGGCGGAGGTCCTGCGGCGCACCGCTGTCGCGGACGCGCTGCTCGTGGCCGAGCAGGCCGGGGCCGCGGCGGCCGGCGAGGGGGTCAAGGCCGATGTCGTGGTCGAGCTCGGCACGATCTCCGACGCCGCGATCGAGCAGGCGCAGCAGCTCGGCGGCGAGTACGACTCCGGCCTGGGCGACATCCTGACCGAACGATCGGGCGCCTCCCCCTCGGCGAGCACCCCGGAGCACACGCCCCGGGCGGTCGTCACGTCGCTGATCGACGCCGCCACCCGCACGCGGGCCGCGGCCGACCAGGCCCAGCTCGGGCCGCTCGGCCGGCTGCTGGGCTCGATCTCCGCGTCCCAGACCCGGTACGCCACCGACCTCGCGGAGCTCACCGGGGCCAAGGCCCCCGAGCTGCCGCCGACCCAGGTCCCCGAGCCCGCCGAGCCCGGCGACGAGCCGACCGAGGACGCCGAGACCTCGGCGACCCCGGCGGTGGCCGCGGCCGCGGTTCCCGCCGTCGTCCCGACCGGGCTGTCGGCCGAGGACCTGAGCGCCCTCGTCCTGGCCGAGGACACCGCCGGCTACGCGCTCGAGGTGCGGGCGGCCCAGGCCAACGATGCCGTCCGCACCCTGGCCCAGGAACGCGCCCAGCTGCACCGGACACGGGCCCAGGCCTGGGCGCAGGCCGCCGGGATCGACGGCACGAACCAGGACCCGCGCCGCGTCGCGTACGCGATACCCGGCGCGGACACCGCCACGCCGGAGCTGGCCCGCAGCCTCGAGGACGACCTCGCGCAGAACTATGCCTCGCTGACCGCCGTCGCCGAAGCGGGTACGCGCGCCGTCCTGGTCGCGCTCCTCACCGAGACCAGCCTGGCGACCGCCTCGTGGGGCGCCCCGGCGATCCCGTTCCCGGGCCTCCCCGAACAGGCCTGACTTCCACAGGCCGAGCCCGCTCGCGCTGGTCACGGTCCGCTGGTGGGGCTCCGCTGGTCGAGCTTGTCGAGACCGGTCCCGACAAGCTCGGGTCTCGGCAGGCTCGACCAGCGAGGGCGGTCAGGCGAGGAGGGCCGCTACCTTGTCGGCCACCGCGGTCGCGACGTCGGCGAGCGGGAGCTGCTCCGCCTCGCCGACGCGCGGCCGGACCTCGACCACGCCGTCGGCCAGGCCCTTGCCCACCACGACCACCAGCGGGGCGCCGAGCAGCTCGGCGTCCTTGAACTTCACTCCCGGCGAGACCTTGGTGGGCCGGTCGTCGTAGAGGACCTCGACGCCGCGGGCAGCGAGGTCGGTCGCGATCGACTCGGCGGCCTCGTACACCTCGGTGCCCTTGCCGGTGGCGATCAGGTGCACGTGCACCGGGGCGACGTGCGCGGGCCAGGCCAGGCCCTTCTCGTCGTGGTTGGCCTCCGCGAGCGCCGCGAGCGCGCGCGTGACGCCGACGCCGTAGGAGCCCATGGTCACGCTTGCCTGCTTGCCGTTCTCGTCGAGCACGGACAGGCCGAGCGCCTTGGCGAACTTGCGTCCGAGCTGGAAGATGTGGCCCATCTCGATGCCGCGGGCGAGCTCCAGCGGGCCGGAGCCGTCGGGCGCGGGGTCGCCGGCGCGCACCTCGGCGGCCTCGACCGTGCCGTCCGCGGTGAAGTCGCGGCCGGCGACGAGGTCGAACACGTGCTTGCCGGGCTCGTTGGCGCCGGTGATCCACCGGGTGCCGGGCACGACGCGCGGGTCGAGGAGGTAGCGGATCGCGGGAACCTTCTCACCGTCGGACCCCTCGACCTGCGCGCCCTGCGGGCCGAGCGCCTGCGGGCCGATGTAGCCCTTGACGAGCTGCGGGAACTTCTTGAAGTCCTCCTCGGTGGCGGCCTCCGGCTCGGCGGGGTGGAGCCCCGCCTCGATGCGCTTGAGGTCGACCTCGCGGTCGCCGGGCAGACCGACCACGAGCAGCTCGCGGGTGCCGTCGGGCTGGACGAGGGTGAGCACCACGTTCTTCAGGGTGTCGGCGGCGGTCCAGGGCCGGTCGGGGCGCGGGAACTTCTCGTTGGCCACCGCGACGAGCGTGGCGATGGTGGGGGTGTCCGGCGTGTCCTCGACGTGCGCGGCGGGGGCGCCGTCGTACGGGATCGCGTCGGGAACGAGCGTGACCACGGCCTCCACGTTGGCGGCGTAGCCGCCGGGCGACCGCACGAAGGTGTCCTCACCGATCGGGGACGGGCTGAGGAACTCCTCGGAGCGTGACCCGCCCATGGCGCCCGACATGGCGGAGACGATCACGTAGTCCAGGCCGAGGCGCGAGAAGATCTTCTCGTACGCCTCGCGGTGCTTCTGGTAGCTGACGTCCAGGCCCTCGTCCTTGACGTCGAAGGAGTAGGAGTCCTTCATGATGAACTCGCGCCCGCGGATCAAGCCCGCGCGGGGGCGCGACTCGTCGCGGTACTTGGTCTGGATCTGGAAGAGGATGACGGGCAGGTCCTTGTAGGACGAGTACAGGTCCTTCACCAGGAGCGCGAACATCTCCTCGTGCGTCGGCGCCAGGAGGTAGTCGGCCTGCTTGCGGTCCTTGAGCCGGAACAGGTTGGGGCCGTACTCCGTCCACCGGCCTGTCGCCTCGTAGGGCTCCCGCGGCAGCAGCGCCGGGAAGTGCACCTCCTGGCCACCGATCGCGACCATCTCCTCGCGGACGATCGCCTCGATCTTGGCCAGCACACGCAGGCCGAGCGGCAGCCACGAGTAGATCCCCGGGGCGGCACGGCGGATGTACCCGGCCCGCACGAGGAGCTTGTGGCTGGCGACCTCGGCCTCGGCCGGGTCCTCGCGCAGGGTACGGACGAAGAGGGACGACATGCGGAGCACGTCGCCCTGAGTGAGGCGTGCGGAAGACATGGGGCACAGCCTATCCGCGAGGGGCGCTCCGGCTCGCCTGGAATTCGGACCCTCCCCCGAAGTCCCGGTGCCGAACCGCAACGTGCACGTCCATCGCGGCAGGGATGGACCAAGAACCCCCGATTCGCCGATCAGGTTGACGCGGAACCTGCGGTTCGCCGATCAGATGGACGGAGGGACTTGCGGCTCGGCCCGCCCGACAAGCCCAAGCACAGCCCTCCGTCCAGGGGTGCCGAGCCGCAACCTACGCGTCCATCCCGGCACGGATGGACCTACAACCTTCGGTCCAGCGATCAGACCGACGTGCAACCTGCGGTTCGGCGCCGCCGACCGGACCGGCCAGACCAGCAGCTTGCGGTTCGGGCACAACCGACCGCACCAGCCAGACCAGCAACTTGCGGTTGGGCCAGATCAGCCAGACCTTGCCGACGTCCGGGAACTCTCGGAGGATGAGGC
The DNA here is from genome assembly GCF_042670845.1 of Promicromonospora sp. NPDC057138. Classification (NCBI taxonomy): domain Bacteria; kingdom Bacillati; phylum Actinomycetota; class Actinomycetes; order Micrococcales; family Promicromonosporaceae; genus Promicromonospora; species Promicromonospora sp. NPDC057138. Next base: position 74,253 of record NZ_JBHUUX010000014.1, read on the forward strand.
CATGCCGGAGCTGCCCGAGGTCGCCGCACTCGCCGACTTCCTGCGCGAACGGACCTCCGGGCGCACCCTCGCCACGGTGGAGGTCGGGTCGATCGCGGCGCTCAAGACGTTCGACCCGCCCGTCGACGCGCTCGTCGGGGGTGCGGTGACCGACGTCGCGCGGCACGGCAAGTGGCTGGACGTCGTGGTCTCCCCCGCACCCAGCCATGCGCTGCCCGACGGGGCCCCGCTCCACCTGGTCTTCCATCTCTCGCGGGGCGGCTGGGTGCGCTGGTCGGACGCGCTGTCCACGAAGCCGGTCCGGCCCTCCCTCGGCGGCTCCAGCCGGGGCGCGATCCTCGCGCTGCGCGTGCGGCTCGACGACGGCTCCGGGTTCGACCTGACCGAGGCGGGCACCCGCAAGCGGCTGGCGGTGCACGTGGTCCGGAACCCGGCCGAGATCGAGATGATCGCGTCCCTGGGCCCGGAGCCGCTCGCTCCGGAGTTCACCGCCGAGGTCCTGGCTGGCCTGCTGTCCGCGAAGAACCAGCAGATCAAGGGGCTGTTGCGGGACCAGCGGGCGATCGCGGGCATCGGCAACGCCTATAGCGACGAGATCCTGCACGCGGGCCGGTTCAGCCCGTACAAGCAGACCAGGTCGTTCACGCCCGAGGAGACCGCCCGGCTGCACGCCGCGATCGGCGAGGTGCTCGCCGAGGCGATCGCGGCGGCGTCGGGCAAGCCGGCCAAGGAGCTGAAGGACGCCAAGCGCGCGGGGATGCGGGTGCACGGCCGCACGGGCCTGCCCTGCCCGGGCTGGAACGGGGTGCCGTGCGGCGACGTCGTGCACGAGGTGTCGTTCGCCGACCGGTCCATGCAGTACTGCCCCACCTGCCAGACGGGCGGCAAGCCGCTGGCGGACCGCCGGATGTCCAAGCTGCTGCGGTGAGCGCCGTCGTCTACTGGCGACGGACCGACGTCGAGGGCCTGGAGCGCCTGGAGCTGACGACCGGACCCGGCGGGGTGACGGCGTCCGGAACCGTCGTCTGCCTCGAGGACGGCGGGTTCCGGCTCGACCACACGTGGTCGCTCGACGCCGACTGGCGTGCCCTCCGGGTGGAGGTGGCGGTGCGTGGGGCGCACGTCCACGGAGCCCTGCGCCTGGAGCGCGCCGGGGACAGCTGGCTGGTCGACGGCGTGCCGCGGCCCGACCTGGACGGCGCACAGGAGCCCGACCTGTCGGTCACCCCCTTCTGCAACACGTTCCCGATCCGGCGGATGCGCGCCGACGAGGACCTGACCCTGGACACCGCGTTCATCGACGGTCCGGCGCTCACGGTCGCCCGGTCCCGGCAGCGCTACGAGCCCCTGGGCCCGGGCCGGGTGCGCTACGTCGACCTCGGGCTGTCCCAGGGCTTCGAGGCGGACCTGACCGTCGACGACGCGGGCCTGGTCGTCCGCTACGAGCACCTGTTCGAGCGGGTGGAGCCGGCGCGATGACGGCGCGTCAGAACAGCACCGTCGCGAACGTGCCCACCTGCTCGAAGCCGACCCGGCGGTAGGCCGCGACCGCCCGCTCGTTGTAGGCGTTGACGTACAGCGACACCACGGGTGCGATGGACGCGCGCGTCGCGGTGACCACGGCGGCCATGCCGGACTCGGACCAGCCGCGGCCCCGGAACGCCGGCTCGACCCAGACGCCCTGGACCTGGGCGACGCCGCCCGCGACGGCGCCGAGCTCGGCCTTGAACGCGACGGCGGGGTTGCCGCCGACGTCGGGCACCAGCCGGACGAACGAGCGGCCCTCCGTGATGAGCGAGCGCACGCGCTCCGCGTAGGCGGAGCCGCCCGTGGCGACCGGCGAGTAGCCGACCTCCTCGGTGAACATGCGCACGCAGGCCGGCAGGACGAGGCCCAGCTCGGCGGGCACCGAGCGGCGGACGGTCGGCTCGGGCGGCAGCGCGGGCGCCGTCCCGATGGCCATGGAGGGCTGGTCGGCGCGGACGTCGCGCGCCGGGGGCCAGTACGGCGACAGGTGCTCCCAGAGAGCCAGCGCCGCCCACTGCTCCCCCACGATCGACGACGACCGCCGCCCGTGCACGCGCGCCACCTCCGCGAAGGCGGCGACCGCCTCAGCGCGCCGGCCGGGGTCGGTGAGCGGGATCACGGGCACCAGGTTGGCGCCGGCCCAGCAGACCGCCTCGAGCGGCCCGACGTCGGGGAACCCCCACGCCTGGCCCGCGGCGGCGCCGAACCCGGCGCGCGCCGCGATCTCCAGGCGTGCGGTGGCCAGCACGGACGAGACGGGGTCGACCGCGCAGACCGCGAGCGCCTGCGAGAGGTCCGCGCGGGTCAGGGCTCGCGCGAGGTCGCGCTCGTCACGGCGTGGCAGGATGCCCTGTTCGCCCGGTTGCGGCGGCCCGTTAGGGCGCGCTCCGGCGGGAACCGGGGTGCGCCAGCGGGCCATGCTCTGCTCCGTTCGAAATCAGACTCTCAGCCGACAGAGACGACCGGCGAACCGGCCTGGACCTCATTCTCCGGTGTCGGCATCTCATCCGCGATCCGCATCGCCTCTTCGATGAGCGTCTCGACGATCATCGACTCGGGCACGGTCTTGATGACCTCGCCCTTGACGAAGATCTGCCCCTTGCCGTTGCCGGAGGCTACACCCAGGTCGGCCTCGCGAGCCTCGCCCGGCCCGTTCACGACGCAGCCCATGACGGCGACGCGCAGCGGGACGGTCATGCCCTCGAGCCCGGCGGTGACCTTCTCGGCGAGCGTGTACACATCCACCTGGGCGCGGCCGCAGGACGGGCAGGACACGATCTCGAGCTTGCGCGGGCGCAGGTTGAGGGCCTGCAGGATCTGGTTGCCGACCTTGACCTCCTCGACCGGAGGGGCCGAGAGGGAGACGCGGATCGTGTCGCCGATGCCCTTGCTCAGCAGCGAGCCGAACGCGGTGGCCGACTTGATGGTGCCCTGGAACGCCGGGCCCGCCTCGGTGACGCCGAGGTGCAGCGGCCAGTCGCCGCGCTCGGAGAGCAGCTCGTAGGCGCGCACCATGATCACCGGGTCGTTGTGCTTGACCGAGATCTTGAAGTCGTGGAAGTCGTGCTCCTCGAAGAGGCTCGCCTCCCAGACGGCGGACTCGACCAGTGCCTCCGGGGTGGCCTTGCCGTACTTGGCCAGCAGACGCTTGTCGAGCGAGCCCGCGTTGACGCCGATGCGGAGCGAGATCCCGGCGTCCTTCGCGGCCTGGGCGATCTGCTTGACCTGGTCGTCGAACTTGCGGATGTTGCCCGGGTTGACGCGGACGGCGGCGCAGCCCGCGTCGATCGCCTGGAAGACGTACTTGGGCTGGAAGTGGATGTCCGCGATCACGGGGATCTGGGACTTCTTCGCGATGATCGGCAGCGCCTCGGCGTCGTCGGAGGTCGGGACGGCGACGCGGACGATGTCGCAGCCTGCCGTCGTGAGCTCCGCGATCTGCTGGAGGGTCGCGTTGATGTCGGTGGTGGGCGTTGTGGTCATGGACTGCACGCTGATCGGCGCGTCACCGCCCACCTCCACCTTGCCGACCTTGATCTTTCGAGTCTTGCGGCGGGGGGCGAGAACCGGCGGAGGTGCTGCGGGCATGCCGAGGCTGATTGCGCTCACGAGATCAGTATCCACGCTTCAGAAGGTGCAAAACGCACATGGTGTCTGGCATCACGTGATCCGCACCGGATCCACCAGGTCCGCCACGATCAGGACGCCGCCCACCCCGAGCAGGATCACGAACACCGCGTAGGCCACGGGTGTCATGCGCGCGACGTCGGCCGGCCCGGGCAGCACCGCGGCCCCGCGCACCCGGGCGATCGTGCGCTTGCCGCCCTCGTAGAGGGCGTTGACGAGGTGCCCGCCGTCGAGCGGCAGCAGCGGGATCATGTTGAAGACGAAGAGCGCGATGTTGAGGCTCGCGAGCAGGCTCAGGTAGATCATCACCCGGTCGAGGATCGCCTCGTCCAGGGCCATGATCTCGCCGCTGATCCGCGCGACGCCCACCACGGACTGCACCGAGTCCTGCGAGCGCTCCTCGTCGGTGAAGGCCTGGGTCGCGGCGTCGGCCACGCGGACCGGGAGCGTGGCGACCATGGTCGCCGTCTGCCAGGTCATGCCGCCCACCTCGGGCAGGACGCGCGACAGCGGCTGCGGCTCGCGCACCTGGAGCGGCGAGAAGCCCACGAACCCGCCGGGCCGGACGACCGGCTCCCCGGCGGCGTCCAGGACCGGCGCGCCCTGCTCGTCCACGACGGGGCGATCGGTCTCGGCGGGCGTGACCTCGAGGGTCAGCCGCTCGCCGTCGCGCAGCACGGTCACCTCGGACTCGCGCCCGGCGGAGTCGTTGATGAGCCCGACGAGCTGCTGCCAGCTGTGCACGTCGGTCCCGCCGAAGGCGACCACCTCGTCGCCCGGCTTCAGCCCGGCGGCCGCGGCGGGCGCGGCCGGCTGCCCCTCGCAGTCGTCACCCGTGGCGGTGGACGTCACCGACGCGGGCACGCACTCCGAGAGCTGGGCGACCGTGGTGGAGATCGCCGGCAGGCCGTAGCCGACCAGGATCACGCCCATGAGGAACGTCGCGATCACGAGGTTCATGAACGGCCCGCCGAACATCACTATCAGCTTCTTGGGCGTCGAGAGGTTGTAGAACGCGCGGTGCTCCTCGCCGGGGCGCACCTCCGCGACGGAGGCGTCGCGCGCGTCGGCGACGAGCTCGTTCCAGAAGCCCTTGCCGCGCCGCGTGCCGGCCGGGGCGGGCGGCATCATGCCGACGAGGCGCACGAACCCGCCGAGCGGGATCGCCTTGATCCCGTACTCCGTCTCGCCCTTGGTCCGCGACCAGACGGTGGGCCCGAAGCCCACGAAGTACTGGCTCACGCGCACGCCGAACTTCTTGGCCGGGATCATGTGGCCCAGCTCGTGCAGGCCGACGGATACGACGACGCCCAGCAGGAGGACGAGCACACCAACGATGTGCGGAACGATGCTCACGAGACCGAGACTACGGCAACCCGCTGACAGCCCGGAAGGCGGCGCACGCCTCCCCCGCGACGGCCGTCTGAACTCACTTCCTTCCGAATTCATGATGATTCGTTGAAACATCGGTTACTGATCATTAACCTAGCGACATGTCGGTTTCGTCCATTCCTGGGTTCCGGGAGCTGCATGCCCACGGCCCCACGTCGCTGGTGGAGAGCCTCACCTCCATGTTCCAGACCGAGGCCTGGCCCGGCGCGGACGGCGACTCCCGCGTGGCGCGGCAGCTACGCGAGATCGGCGTCGACGTCAGCGCGATCTGGGCGGCCTCACGCTGGAACATGGGCGCGGACGGCGAGGCACCGAACCGCCGTCATCCACTGCCCGGCGACCCGCGCGGGCCGCAGACCGCCGCGGCCCTGGCCGCCGTCGCCGATCAGCCCCGGGCCGCCGCCCTGCTCGGCGTCTACCTGTGGTCGCAGGCGAGCGACGCGCTGCAGTACACGTTCCGGCACGGCCGGATCATCGTCCCGCTGCGCGCCTTCGTCGAGACCTGGGCGACGTGCCGCGACGACGCCCCGGACGACGTCTGCCGCGCCGAGGGCGACGCCGTCGCCGTGCTCCTGCGCACGCTCATCACCCAGATGCACACGTCGGCCGCCCGCAGCGCGGGCAACCTGCCGCGCCTGGCCGACGCCGCCGCCCAGGCCGGCGAGCGGTGCGGCGACCTGCTGCGCGCTGCCCGGGCCATCCCCGACCCGACGTCCCCGTTCCGCCGCGTCCTGGTGCCCCAGGCCGTGACGCGGATCCGGTACTTCCGCGCGCTCGCCGAGGCGGCCCGCGCCGCCGACGAGGCGATGGCGGGCAAGCCGGCCCGGCTCGGCCCCGCCCTGGCGGGCCTGCGCGCCGCCGAGACCGACCGGCACCTCAACTACATCCTGGCCAGCGAGCTGCGCTCCTACCGGATGCACCTGGCGGAGCTGCACCGCAACCTCGACTCGACCTGGCTCACGCTCGACCGCCTGCGGACCGTCTACGTGTACCCGTTCGGGCTGCGGGACGTCAGCCCGGCCGCGGCCGTGGCGGCGATCCGGTGCCTCGCAGACCGGGACGAGCGGCCCGAGCTGCTCGGCGTCCAGGCCTTCGCGGTGCGCGGCCGGCTCAAGATGGACGATGTCTGGGCGAGCGTCGACCGGGCGGCGCGCCCGTACGGCGGGGTGTCGCTGTCGATGCCGAACGTGCGGCTGGAGCAGCCCGACGGCTCGTTCATCGCCGAGCTGTCGTGCGACGTCCGGTTCACCGAGTTCGGCAACCACTACGTGCGGTTCCGGTACTCGGCGCGCGACCAGTCGCCGCAGCAGGTACGGGACGCCCGGTTCCGGCTGTCCAACCTGCACGCCGACATCCGGGTGCGGTGGATCGCGCCGGACGGCTCGCCCGTCGACGTCGACCACGGCGACGGGCTGCCGCCGGAGCGCCTGTTCGACCTGGCCGACCTGCTGCAGCGCGCGACCACCGACCTGGTCCACGAGGGCACCGAGATCGCCCAGGGGCGGGCGCACGTGGTCACCACGGTCTACGAGGCGAGCCGGGGTCGCGGCCCGGCCGCGCCCCGGGCCGAGCGGACACAGGTCAGCATGGGCGACGAGCTGCTGGCGGCGTTCGGCTCGCAGGTGCTGCTGCAGCCCGTCTCGTACGGCACCGCGACGCTGTGCGACTGGACGCTGCGCCAGCGCAACCCGGTGCTGCTGGAGGGCGTGCGGCACCTGGGCGACGTCGTGGCGGTCGCCACCAACTCCACCACCGTCGCGCTGGTCGGCACCGCGCACTTCAAGATCTCCCAGTACGGCTCGCTCGCCGAGTTCGTCGCGAGCCTCAACGGGCTGTTCAGTGCGTGGAACGCCACGCTCGCCGACCACCTGCGGATCGTCGCGACCATGCTCGCCGACCACGACGTGAACAACGGCGCCGATCTCGCCGAGCGCAAGGAACGGCTCACGCGCGAGCAGCTGCGCCTGCACGAGTTCGCCTCGGAGGTCCGCACCACGCTGACCACCATCACCTCGCCCACGTTCCTCGCGTCCGCCCTGGAGTCCAGGATGCTGAACCAGCTCCTGCAGGCGTCGCACTTCGAGCAGCAGGCGGCCGTCGTCACCGAGCGGCTGCGCGAGCTGCTGCAGGAGCCCATCGCCGCGCGGCTCGCGGCCCTCGAGCGGCTGCACGGCGACCGGGAGCGGGCGGCCGAGATCAAGCGCGAGCGGGGGCGCCGTCGGCTCATGGACGGCACGCTCTCGGCCATCACCGTGTTCGCCGGCGTCTACGCCCTGATCGGGACGGTCCAGGTGGCGCTGGACGCGGAGCTGATCGGCCCGCTCCAGGCGGTCACGGCCACGGCCATGGTCACGATCGGCGCGCTGGTGACGGGCATGGCGGTCTTCAACTGGACCCGCCGCCGCTGACCCGCGTGGCGCGACGGCGGAACGCCGACAGGACCTGCGCACCGATCACCACGACGAGCGCCGCGACGAACATCGCCGTGCCGATCACGTTGGCCTGCGCCGGGATGCCCCGGGCCGCCGAGACGTACACGAACTTCGGGAACGTGGTGAACGAGCCGGAGTTGAAGTTGGTGACGATGAAGTCGTCGAAGCTCAGGCTGAACGCGAGCGCCGCCGCGGCCACGATGCCCGGCACGAGCAGCGGGAACGTCACCTTCCAGAAGGCCTGCCAGGGCGAGGCGTACAGGTCGGCCGCGGCCTCCTCCAGGCGCGGGTCCATGGACTGCACGCGCGCCTTGACCGTCACCACGACGAACGAGATGTTGAACATGACGTGCGCGAGCACCACGGTCCAGAACCCGAGCTGGACCTGCAGCGTGAGGAACTGCGCCAGCAGGGCCGCGCCGAGCACCACCTCCGGGGTGGACATGGGCAGGAAGATCAGCAGGTTGGCCAGCGCCCGCCCGCGGAACCGGTAGCGCACCAGGGCTATCGCGACGAGCGTGCCGAGCGTGGTGGCGACCAGCGTGGACAGCAGGCCCACCTGCAGCGAGTTCGCGAACGCCTCGCACACCTGCGGCGCGCCGCAAGGGTTGCGCCAGTTGTCGAGCGTGAAGCCCTGCCACACGAGGTTGCGCCGGCCGCCGTCGTTGAACGAGTACAGGACGGTGTAGACGCTGGGCGCGAGCAGGAACAGGAAGGCGAGCGCGCAGTAGGCCGGGATCAACGCGCCGGTCAGGCGGCGGTCGAGCCCCGCGGTAGAACGTCCGGTCACAGCAGGTCCTCCGTCCCCGTGCGGCGCACGTAGAGCCCCACGAGCACCGCGATGGCCACCATGAGCACCACCGAGAGCGACGCGGCGGTCGGGTAGTCGAGCAGCCGGAAGAACCGGGTGTCGATGACCTGGCCGACCATCGCCGTGTTGGTCGAGTTGCCCAGCAGCGACGCGGACACGTAGTCGCCGGCCGCCGGGATGAACGTGAGCAGCGTCCCGGACACGACGCCCGGCATGGACAGCGGGAGCGTGACGGTGCGGAACGTCGTCCACGGCCCGGCGTACAGGTCGCCGCCCGCCTCCACCAGGCGCGGGTCCAGGCGCTCCAGCGACGCGTAGATCGGCAGCGCCATGAACGGCACGAAGTTGTGCGTCAGGGAGACGACGACGGCGAACGACGTCGCCGTCAGCCGCCCGTCCGGCGGCAGCACGTGCAGCCAGTGCAGGGCCTGGACCACGTACCCGTCGTCGGCCAGGATCTGCTTCCAGGCGATGGTGCGCAGCACGAACGACGTGAAGAACGGCGCGACCACCAGCACGAGGAGCATGCCCTGCAGCAACGGCCGGCCCCGGCAGCGCACGGCGACGAGGTAGGCGATCGGGTAGCCGACGGCGAGCGCCCCGGCCGTGGCCAGCAGCGCGAACCAGAAGGAGCGCGCCAGCGGCTGCCAGAAGTCCGCGAGCGCCGTGGCGTAGTTCTGCCAGTGGAGGGCCGGCATGAACTGGCCCACGTCGCCCCCGGGCACCGGCACGTAGAGCGACGTCGCCAGGAGCGCGAACACCGGGATCACGAAGAATGCGACCAGGTACAGCGTGCCCGGCAGCATGAGGCCGACGCCGACGGTGCCCGCGCGCCGGGCCGCGACGTCCTGCGCCGACGTGGTCACTGGCCGCTCCCCGAGGGCCGGCCGGGCAGGCCGAAGGTGTGGTCGACGTCCCAGGCCAGCCGGACGGCGTCGCCCACGCGCACCGTGGGCGCACCTGACGAGTTCTGCGCGAAGACCTCGTGCACGCCCAGGTCCCCGAGGTCCACCTGGTACTGCGTGGAGACGCCCGTGAACGACACATCGGTCACCTTGCCCGGCCCCAGCACGTTGCTGCCCGGCGTCGGCTCGCCGCCGTTCAGCAGTATCCGCACCTTCTCGGGGCGGACGCCGAGCTGCACGACGGCGCCGGCGGTGGTCGAGCTTGTCGAGACCCCGGTTTCGCCAGGCTCAACCCGCGAGGTGGTCGAGACGCGCCCCGCCGGCACCTGGAGGCGCGTGCCCGCGACGTCGACGCCGACCACGTCCCCGGCGTCGACGACGGTGCCGGTCACCAGGTTGGAGCGGCCCAGGAAGTTCGCCACGAACGCGGTGCTGGGCAGCTCGTACAGCTCGGCGGGCGGGCCGAGCTGCTCGACGCGGCCCTCGTTCATGACAGCGACGGTGTCGGCCATGGTCATGGCCTCCTCCTGGTCGTGCGTCACGTGCACGAACGTGATGCCGGCGTCCGCCTGGATGCGTTTGAGCTCGAGCTGCATCTCGCGCCGCAGCGCGAGGTCGAGCGCGCCGAGCGGCTCGTCCAGGAGCAGCACGGACGGGCTGTTCACGAGCGCGCGGGCCAGGGCCACGCGCTGCTGCTGCCCGCCGGAGAGCTGGCTGGGCCTGCGGTCGGCGAGGTGCGCGAGCTGCACGGTCTCCAGCCCGGCCCGGGCCTTGGCCCGCGCGTCGGGCACCCGCTTGCGCTTCAGCCCGAACGCGACGTTGTCCAGCACCGTCATGTGCGGGAACAGCGCATAGGACTGGAAGACGGTGTTGACCGGGCGGCGGAACGCAGCAGTGCCGGTGACGTCCCGCCCGCCGATCGAGATGGTGCCCGACGTCGGCTGCTCCAGCCCGGCGACCATGCGCAGCGTGGTGGTCTTGCCGCAGCCGGACGGGCCGAGCAGCGCGAAGAAGGATCCCTCGGGGACCGTCAGGTCGAGGGACTCGACGGCGGTGAAGGCCCCGAACTCCTTGTGCACGCCCCACAGCTCGAGGCTCGCCCTCCCCCGAGGCGCGCTCATGCCCCGATGACCTCGAGGTACTGGCCGTTGTACCTGGTCTCCTCGTCCGGGGTGAGGGTGCGGAACACGTGCACCTTCGCCAGGGTCTCCTCGTCCGGGAAGATGTTGGTGTCGGCGGCGAGCTCCGGGTCGGACTTCGCCATCGCCTCCCGCGCGCCCGCGACGGGGGTCACGTAGTTGACCCACGCCGCGACCTCGGCGGCGACCTCGGGCTCGTAGTAGTAGTTCATGAGCGTCTCGGCGTTCTTCTTGTGCGTGGCGCCGATCGGGATCAGCATCTCGTCGCTCCAGAGCGTGCCGCCGGCCTCGGGCACCACGAAGTCGAACCTGTTGTCGGCCTCGTAGTTGAGCCCCGTGATGTCGCCGGACCAGCCGATGCAGGCCCAGCAGTCCCCCGACACCAGGTCCTGCGTGTACGAGTTGCCCTTGACCTGGCGGATGTGGCCCGAGGTGATCTTCTCGCGCAGGAGCTCGATGGCGGCGTCGTACTCCGCGTCGCCCCAGTCGCCCGATGGGTCCACGCCCTGGCTGAGCATGATCAGCCCGATGGTGTCGTGCATCTCGGACAGCACCTCGACCTTGCCGGCCAGCTCCGGCTTCCAGAGGTCGTCGAGGCTCTGCATCCCGCCGGGCACCTTCGCCTTGTCCCAGGCCAGGCCGCCGAAGCCCGACTGCCAGGTCAGGGCGTGCTTGCGGCCCGGGTCGTAGTCGACGTCGCGGAGCGTGGAGACGAGGTTGGCCGCGTTCGGGATGGTGGCCGGGTCCAGCTCCTGGGCGTACCCGAGGCGGATCATGCGGCCCGTCATCCAGTCGGTCAGCGTCACGATGTCGTAGCCGATGTCGTCGCCGTTGGCGAGCTGCCCGGACACCTTTCCGTAGAAGGTGTCGTTGTCCTCGACGTCCTCCAGGTAGTCGACGTCGATACCCGTCTGCTTCGTGAAGGCGTTCAGGGTCGGGTACTCGGTGCCGGCGTCGTTCTGGTCCAGGTACAGGGTCCAGTTGGCCCAGCGCACGAGCTTCTCGGCGTCGGACACGTCGGCCGCCGCGCTGGGCGCGGCAGTGGAGGAGGCCCCGGGCGCACCCCCGGTCCCGCAGGCCGCCAGGAGCGCGGCGGTGCCCGCCACCCCCGCGCCCACGGTGAGGAACTGGCGGCGGGACAGGGCGGCGCTCCCGGTCGAGGCGCGGCGGGCCGCCGCCGCGCCGCGGGCCTGCCGGATCAGGGCGCGGACCATCGGGTCCGCCGGGGGACGACGTCGGGGGTTGCTCACGGGTGCTCCTCGGAAGTTCGCTGGGGTGCTCGGGCCGGTCGCCGGTCGCCGGTCGCCGGTCGCCGGTCGCCAGCCGCCTGCTGCCGGCTGCTGGCTGCCGGTTCAGGCTCAGAACGCGGTCATCACGTGCTTGACGCGGGTGTAGTCCTCGAACCCGTACATCGACAGGTCCTTGCCGTAGCCGGAGTGCTTGAAGCCGCCGTGCGGCATCTCCGCGACGAACGGGATGTGGGTGTTGATCCACACGCAGCCGAAGTCGAGCGCGCGGGACACGCGCATCGCCGTGCCGTGGTCGGCGGTCCAGACCGAGCTCGCCAGCCCGTAGGCGACGTCGTTCGCCTTGGCTATCGCGTCGCTCTCGTCCGAGAACGTCTGGACGGTGATGACCGGGCCGAAGATCTCGGTCTGCACCGCCTCGTCGTCCTGCCGCAGGCCCGCCACGACGGTGGGCTCGTGGAAGTAGCCGGTGGTCCCGACCCGGTTGCCGCCCGCCACGACCTGCGCGTGCGCCGGCAGGCGGTCCAGGAAGCCGAGCACCCGGTCGAGCTGGTGCACGTTGTTCACGGGCCCGAAGTCGGCTGACGGGTCGTCAGGCAGGCCCGTCGTCGTCGCCCTGGCCTGCTCCGCAAGGGCCGCGGTGAAGTCCGCCGCGACCGACTCGTGCACCAGCACGCGCGAGGCCGCGGTGCAGTCCTGGCCGGCGTTGTAGAAGCCCGCGCCCGCGATGCCCTCGGCGGCGGCTGCGATATCGGCGTCGGCGAACACGACGACGGGAGCCTTGCCGCCCAGCTCGAGATGCACGCGCTTGACGTCGGACGACGCCGCCCGCGCCACCTCCATCCCCGCCCGGACCGACCCGGTGATGGCGACCATGTCGGGGCGCGCGTGCGACACCAGGGCGCGGCCGGTCTCCCGGTCGCCGCAGATCACGTTGAGGACGCCGGCCGGCACGTGCTCGTTCACGATCTCGGCCAGGAGCAGGGTGGACGCCGGGGTGGTGTCAGACGGCTTGAGCACGATGGTGTTGCCCGCGGCCAGGGCCGGGGCGATCTTCCACACGGCCATCATCAGCGGGTAGTTCCACGGCGTCACCTGCCCGACGACGCCCACGGGCTCTCGGCGGACCCACGACGTGTGCCCCGCCAGGTACTCCCCCGCCGCCTTGCCCTCCAGGATGCGGGCCGCGCCCGCGAAGAACCGGAGCTGGTCGGCGCACGGCGGCACCTCGTCGACGGCGGTCAGGTGCAGCGGCTTGCCGGTGTTGCGGCTCTCGGCGCTCACGAGCTCGGCCGCGCGGGCCTCGATCGAGTCGGCGATCCTGAGGAGGGCGAGCTGCCGCTCGGCGGGCGTGGTGTTCCGCCACTGACGGAACGCGCGGTCCGCCGCCGCGTAGGCCGCCGAGACGTCCTGCTCGCCGCTGTTCGGCGACGTCGCATAGCCCTCGCCGGTGCTCGGGTCCACGACGGTGAGCGTGCGGCCGTCGGCCGCGACGGTGCGTTCGCCGCCCACCAGGTTGAGCAGCTCGGTCCTGGCCCCTGTGCTCGATTCTGTGCCGGTCGTGATGCCCACGGCCCTCCTCGGTCTCGACGTGGTCAGGACCGTAGAGGACAGAGGTGCACTCGACGAAGGATTCCGTGTTACTCGGCGGTAAATTCCTGCGGATTCGGTTGTCGCGAGTGTTTCTCACAACGGATCGGCTTGCGCTCGGCGGTCTGGCGTGGTCAACATTCAGCCATGCCATCCCGCTCCCCAGCCGCCAGCTCCGCGCCGGTGCTCGACGACGCCGCGAAGGCGATCATCGAGCAGCTCCAGGCCGACGGCCGACGCTCGTACGCCGCCATCGCGCAGGTCGTTGGCCTGTCCGAGGCCGCGGTGCGCCAGCGCGTGCAGCGGCTCGTGGACCACGGAGTGGTGCAGATCGTCGCCGTCACCGACCCGCTCCAGGTGGGCTTCGCGCGGCAGGCGATGATCGGCATCAAGGCCAGCGGAGACATCGAGGTCCTGGCCGACGCGCTGGCCGACGTCGACGGCGTCGACTACGTGGTGATCACTGCGGGCGGTTTCGACCTGCTGGTCGAGGTGGTCTGCGAGGACGACGACCAGCTGCTGGAGATCGTCAACCGGCAGATCCGCTCGCTACCTGGTGTCCTGACTACAGAGACGTTCGTCTATCTCAAGCTCCGCAAGCAGCTCTACAACTGGGGGACCCGATGAGCCACATGTCCACGCCCGCCGCCACCTCCGTCGTCGGGCCGAACGTCACGCCGCGCGGAACCCCGCGGGACGACGCCGCCCGCCGCAACCTCTGGGGTCACTTCACGCGCCAGTCCGCGTGGGACGCGGGCGTGCCCACGCTCGTGCGCGGCGAGGGCCACCACGTCTGGGACGCCCAGGGCCGCAAGTACATCGACGGGCTCTCGGGGCTGTTCGTGGTCCAGGCCGGGCACGGCCGCCGGGCGCTCGCCGAGGCCGCGGCCAAGCAGGCGAGCGAGCTCGCCTTCTTCCCGCTGTGGTCGTTCGCGCACCCGCCGGCCATCGACCTGGCCGAGCGGCTCGCCCACCACGCCCCCGGCGACCTGAACCGCGTGTTCTTCACGACGGGCGGGTCCGAGGCCGTGGAGACGGCGTTCAAGCTGGCCAAGCAGTACTGGAAGCTGCAGGGCAAGCCGGGCAAGCACAAGGTGATCTCCCGGTCCATCGCCTACCACGGCTCCACCCACGGCGCGCTGTCCGTGACCGGCCTGCCGGGGATCAAGCAGCCGTACGAGCCCCTGGTACCGGGCGCGCACAAGGTGCCCAACACCAACATCTACCGGGCCGCCGACGACCTGCGTGACGACCCGAAGGCGTTCGGCCGCTGGGCCGCCGACCAGATCGAGACACTCATCGAGATGGAGGGCCCGGACTCGGTGGCCGCCGTCTTCCTCGAACCGGTGCAGAACGCCGGTGGCTGCTTTCCGCCGCCGCCCGGGTACTTCGAGCGGGTGCGCGAGATCTGCGACAAGTACGATGTCCTGCTGGTCTCCGACGAGGTGATCTGCGCGTTCGGGCGCATCGGGTCGATCTTCGCGTGCGACGACTTCGGCTATGTGCCCGACATGATCACGTGCGCCAAGGGCATGTCGTCGGGCTACTCCCCGATCGGCGCCTGCATCGTCAGCGACAAGATCTTCGAGCCGTTCGCCACCGGGTCCACGAGCTTCGCGCACGGGTACACGTTCGGCGGGCACCCGGTGTCGGCGGCGGTCTCCATGGCAAACCTCGACATCTTCGAGTCCGAGAACCTGACCGGGCGGGTCAAGGAGAACGCGGGGACGTTCAAGGCGACGCTCGACCGGCTGTACGACCTGCCGATCGTGGGCGACGTGCGCGGCGCCGGGTACTTCTACGGGATCGAGCTCGTCAAGGACAAGGACACCCGGGAGTCCTTCTCCGACGAGGAGGCCGAACGCCTGCTGCGCGGGTTCCTCACCCCCGCCCTGTTCGAGGCGGGCCTGTACTGCCGGGCCGACGACCGCGGCGACCCCGTGATCCAGCTCGCGCCGCCCCTGACCACGGGTCCGGCGGAGTTCGACGAGATCGAGCAGATCCTGCGGAGCGTGCTGAGCGAGGCCTGGACCAAGCTGTAGTCCGCCGGCCAGCGAGGTAGATCTCCGAGGCAGGCACAGCGCTTGTTCGGGTCTCGACAGGCTCGACCACCGGTGGTCGAGCCTGTCGAGACCGGGACACGCGCTCTACTTCGCGGAACCCTCCTTCAGGAGCTGCTCCGTCAGGTGCCAGAGGCGTTCGGCCGACTTCGGGTCGACCGAGTGCGACACGACGTCGGCCGTGACCTCCTCCGCGGTGGGGGCCGGCTGGTCGTCGTCGAGCTGCGAGACGTCGCTGTTGTTCAGGTAGAGGCCGCCCCTACCGGCCAGCAGCGGGCTGGTGGCCCCGAACACGATGGTGGCGGCGCCCTGGGCCTCGTTCTTCTTGCCGTGCTCGGGGTCGATGATCGGCTCGCCGGCCTCGTCGATCAGGCCCTGGGCACGCTGCGCCGCCACGCCCACCGCGCTGTTGAACGACGTCGTCGCGATGACGCCCGGGTGGGCCGCGAAGGCACGGATGCCCTCGTCGGCCCACCGCCGGTCCAGCTCGACCGTGAACAGCACGTTGGCGGTCTTGGACTGGGCATAGGCGAGGCCGGGGTGGTAGCCGCCGCCGGTGAAGTTCGGGTCGTCCCACAGGATGTCCGACATCCGCTGGGCGCCCGACGTCGTGGTGACCACCCGGGCGCCGTCGGCCGCCTGGAGCGCGGGGTGCAGCCCCAGGGTGAGCTGGAAGTGGCCGAGGTGGTTGGTCGCGAGCTGCGCCTCGTAGCCGCGCGCGTCCCGCACGATCTCGGCAGGCGCCGGGTAGCCGGCGTTGTTGATCAGGATGTGCAGCGGGCGGCCGGACTCCAGGTAGCGCGCGACGAAGGCGTCGATCGAGGCCGGGTCCATCAGGTCGAGCCTGCTGACCTCCACCCGCTCGATGCCGGCGACGGCGGCCGCGGCGCGCTCGGTGTCCCGCGAGCCGACGGTGACCGAGGCGCCCGCCGCGGTCAGCGCGCGCGTGGTCACCAGGCCGAGCCCGGAGTGGCCGCCGGTGACGATGATGTTCTTGCCGGTCAGGTCGATGCCGGCCAGGACGTCGTCGACCGTCGAGGCCGCCGTAAACCCGGTGCCGATGGGCTGCTGCCTGTGCGTCATGGTCAGGCGGCCGCGCGCTCGTCGGCGGGCCGACGGCGCAGTGGCGCGTGCTGGATGGCGGGCGGGTCGTACGCCATGTCGAGGCGGCTGACGTCGGTGCCCGGCGGCACGATGGCGTCGATCCGGTCGAGGATCTCGTCGCTCAGGGAAACCTCCGCGCCGGCGAGCGCGCTGTCCAGGTGCTCCATGGTCCGCGGGCCGATGATCGCGGACGTGACGCCTGGGTGGGAGATGGCGAACGCCATGGCGAGGTGGTTCAGCGGGAGCCCGGCATCCTGGGCGACGGGGATGAGCTGCTCGACGACGTCGAGGCGCTGCTCGTCGCGCAGGTGCTCGAAGCCGAACTGCGCCCGGTGGGTGTCGTTGCCCTGGCCCTTGCGGTACCGGCCGGTGAGCATGCCTCCGGCCAGCGGGCTCCAGACGAGGGTGCCCATGCCGTACTGCTGGGCGACCGGCAGGACGTCGCGCTCGATACCGCGGTTCAGGATCGAGTACGGCGGCTGCTCGGTCCGGAAGCGTTCCAGGCCGCGCCGCTCGGCGACCCACTGCGCCTCGACAATGTCGGCGGCGGGCATGGTGGACGAGCCGATGGCCCGCACCTTGCCGGAGTTGATCAGGTACGTCAGCGCCGCCAGCGTGTCCTCGACGTCCGTCTCGGGGTCGGGCCGGTGGATCTGGTAAAGATCGATGTGGTCGGTGCCCAGGCGGCGCAGGGAGTTCTCGACCTCGGTGATGATCCAGCGGCGGGAGTTGCCGCGGTGGTTGGGGTCGTCGCTCATGGGCAGGTGCACCTTGGTGGCCAGCACGACGTCGTCGCGCCGCCCCTGCAGCGCCTTGCCCACGATCTCCTCGGACTCTCCGCGGGAGTAGGCGTCGGCCGTGTCGATGAAGTTGATGCCCGCGTCGAGGGCCTTGTGGATGATCTTGATCGAGGCGTCGTGGTCTGGGTTGCCGATCGCGCCGAACATCATCGCGCCGAGCGCGTAGGGGCTGACCTTGATGCCGGTCCGGCCGAGGTTGCGGTACTGCATGGGGCCCTCCTGGGGTCGAGAGGTCTGGTGAGCGCCGCCGAGATGCCGTACTCTGGAGCTAAGCGGAACGCTCTTCCAGAACTATATGGAAAGTCATTCCGGTTAGCAAGCGATCGGAGTGAAGTGACCCAGAACACAGCCGCGCGACCGCTGCGCGCCGACGCGCAGCGCAACATCGACGCGCTGCTCGACGCCGCCAAGGCCGTCTTCGGCACGTCGGGCGTGGACGCGCCCGCGAAGGAGATCGCCGACCTGGCCGGCGTCGGCGTCGGCACGCTGTACCGGCACTTCCCCAAGCGCTCGGACCTGGTCAAGGCCGTGTTCCAGGCCGAGGTCGACGCCACCGCCGACGCCGCCCCCGCCCTGGCGGCGAAGCACGAGCCGGTCGTCGCGCTCGAGAAGTGGCTCCACAGGTACACGGAGTTCCTCGCGACCAAGCGCGGGCTCGCCTCGGCCCTGCACTCGGGCGACCCTGCGTTCGACGCCCTGCCCAGCTACTTCATCGCGCGGCTGGCGCCCGCCGTCGGCTCGCTGATCGACGCCGCGGTCGACGCCGGCGAGATCCGCGCCGTCGCCAGCCCCAAGGACCTGCTGTACGCCGTCTCCAAGCTGTGTCTGCCCATGGGCGACGAGGAGCCGAACCACGGCCGGCGCATGCTCGACCTGCTCGTCGACGGGCTGCAGTACGGGACGGGCAAGCCCTGCTCCTCGTGAACGCATCCGCCGACGCGCCACTGCCCGACGCCGTCGCGCGCACCCGCCCGCCCGGCCACCCCGTCGTCGCGCTGACGATCGCCGGGTCGGACCCCTCCGGGGGCGCCGGGGTCCAGGCCGACCTGAAGACCTTCGCGGCGCTCGGCGGTTACGGCTGCGCGGTGCTCACCGGGCTGACCGCGCAGTCCACGACCGGCGTGACGCGGGTGCTGCCGGTGCCCGCCGACATGGTGACCGCGCAGCTCGAGACGCTGTTCGCCGACGTCGCGGTGGACACCGTGAAGATCGGCATGACGACGGACGCCGCCGTCGCCCGGGCCGTCGCGGCGGCGCTGCGGGACCTGCGGTCCGCCGGGCGTGCGCCGTTCGTGGTGCTGGACCCGGTGATGGTCGCGACATCGGGCGGCCGCCTGCTGGCGCCCGACGCCGAGGCGGTGCTCCGGGACGAGCTGCTGCCCCTGGCCGACCTCGTGACGCCGAACCTGGCCGAGGCCGCCGTGCTGCTCGGCGTCGAGCAGGCGCGGGACGACGGTGAGGCGGCCGAGCAGGCTCTCGCGCTGCTGCAGCTCGGCGCAGGGTTCGCCCTGGTCAAGGGCGGGCACCTGGACTCGGCGGAGTCGATCGACCACCTGGCAGGACCGGGTCTCGGTCCGAGGCCGGGAACGGCTATCGGCCCCGAACCAGTCACCGGGCCGCACGGCGAGCGAGACGGCGTCGTCGCCCTGACCGCCCCGCGGATCCCCACGCGCAACACCCATGGGACGGGCTGCACGCTCAGCTCCGCGTGCGCCGTCCTGCGCCCGCTGCACGACGGGTGGGAGCCAGCGCTGCGCGCCGCGAAGGACTACCTCACCGAGGCTCTCCGCGCGGCAGACGGCCTCGTCATCGGCGGCACCGGGACAGTGTCAGGCCCGTGGCGCGGGCACGGCCCGGTCGACCACGGGTTCGCCATGCGCGGGGCCGTGCCAACCGACTGATCCGAGCCCCACGGAACCAAGCTTCGAGACCGGCCGTGGCCCACGAGTGCCGCAGGCCGTCCGCCTTCAGACGCTGACGATCACCGGGGTCGCAGGCCGTCCATCACGATGGCCAGAAGCGCGTCTGCCTGCTGTTCGCCGTCGGGCTCGCCTTCGGTGACGAAGGCGACGGCGTTGACGAGCTTGAGCACCTGGCCCGCAGCGACGTCGGCGCGGACGGTTCCGGCCTGCTGCGCCCGGTCGAGCAAGGCCGCAGCGGCGGCGTACATCGCCTCCCGGCACCAGGACACGTCGGAACCCTCATCGCGCAGTGCGATCATCAGCGCCGTCGCCAGGCTGCGTGACGTGCTCCCCTGCCTGGCGAGCTCCCGTAGCCAGGTCGCCAGCCCATCGTCCGGCGACGGTGCGGCGAGCAGTTCTTGAGCCCGCGAGCAGAGGGCATCGATCTGGTCGCGGTGCACGGCCTGCAGCAACGCCTCCCGGGTCGGGAAACGGCGGTAGAGAGTCGCACTCCCGACGCCGGCGTGGCGCGCGATGTCGTCCATCGGGACATCGATTCCACGCGCGGCGAAGACTTCACGAGCAGCGCTGACCAGCCGTTCGTAGTTGCGCCGGGCGTCAGCTCGGAGTGCGGGCTGGGGTGCAGGTGTGGTCATGGCGCCCTCGCTGGCTAACTGGGGAGTTTCCCCATATAGTACCAGCCATAACTGGGGGGATTCCCCAGTTATGGTGGCTCCCGGGCCCAGCAATGCCCGGCGCTCGTTCCGGAGGTAGAAGTGACCACAACGAATCCCACCGTGCTGGTGATCGGGGCCACCGGCCTGCAAGGCGGCGCCACTGCGCGCCAGCTGCTGGCCGCCGGCTGGGGGGTGCGAGCCCTCGTCCGGGACCCGGCCGGCTCCAAGGCTCAAGCTCTGGTGAGGGCTGGCGCCGAGGCGGTCTCGGGCAACATGGGCGACCGTGCCTCCCTCGACGCGGCGATGCAGGGCGTGCACGGGGTATTCAGCGTTCAGCCCACCACCGGCTACCCCGGCACTCCGCCCACCTTCACTGTCGAGGACGAGATCCGGCTGGGTGTGAATGTCGCCGAAGCGGCAAACGACGCCGCCGTCCGGCACTTCGTCTACACCTCGGTGGCCGGCGCCGAGCGCTCACCGGGCATCCGCCGCTGGGAGAGCAAGTGGCAGATCGAGGGGCGCATCGGCGCCCTGGGCCTGCCCGCCACCATCCTGCGTCCCGTCCGGTTCATGGAAAACCAGTCCGACCCGACCATGGGGGTGCGCGATGGCGTTCTGACCGATGTCATCAAGCCGGAGGTGCCCGTCCAAGTCATCTCGGGCACCGATATCGGCGCCTTCGCGGCCCTGGCATTCACCAACCCTGACCAGTACATCGGCCAGGCGCTCGAGATCGCCGGCGATGAGCTGACGCTCCCGCAGATCGTCGATGCGATCGGCCGCACCACCGGAGCTGCCATCACCTATCGGGCGATCCCGCGAGAGGCTCTCGCGGGACTCGACCCGGACGCCCGCGCCGGCTACGACTTCGCCAATCACAGGGGCGGCTGGCGGGCCGACATCCCCAAGCTGCGAAGCCTGCACCCGGCTCTGATGGACTTCGACACCTGGCTGCGCAAGGAGGGCAAGGGGCAGTTCGACGCTCTGTTCGGCAACCAGGCCTAGACGGACTTGAGGAGCTCCGCGGCGCGGGCGCGGGCCCAGGCGTCCGCCTCCAGCACACCCTCGACCGAGCTCGCATCGCCCGCGGCCGTCGTCGCATGGGCCTCCACGACGGCGGCCACCGTGTCGACGATGTCGAGAAAGCCGATGGCGCCGTCGTGGAAGGCGTCCACGCACACCTCGTTCGCAGCGTTGTAGACGGCGGGGTGCGTCCCGCCGGCCTCGCCGACCTGACGGGCGAGGCGGACGGCGGGGAAGGCGTCGTCGTCCAGGGGCGCGAACTCCCAGGTGGCGGCCGTGGTCCAGTCGATCGCCACGTCGACGTCGGGCAGGCGATCGGGCCAGGACAGGCCGAGCGCGATCGGCACGAGCATCCGCGGCGGCCCGGCCTGCGCGATGGTGGAGCCGTCCACGAACTCGACCATCGAGTGGATCATCTGCTGCGGGTGCACCACGACGTCGATGGCGCTGAACGGCACGTCGAACAGCAGGTGCGCCTCGATCACCTCCAGCCCCTTGTTCACCAGGGTCGCGGAGTTCGTCGTGATCACGCGGCCCATCGAGAAGTTGGGGTGCCGCAGGGCCTGCGCCGGCGTCACGTCCCGCAGCTCGGCACGCGAGCGGCCGCGGAACGGCCCGCCGCTCGCGGTCACGACCAGCTTGCGGACCTCGGACGGCGCCCCCGAGCGCAGCGACTGCGCGATCGCGGAGTGCTCCGAGTCCACCGGCACGATCTGCCCCTCGTGCCGCACCGCCGCCTTGACCAGAGCGCCGCCGACCACCAGCGACTCCTTGTTCGCGAGCGCCAGCGTCGAGCCGGCCGCGAGCGCGGCGAGGGTGGGGCGCAGGCCCACCGACCCGGTGATGCCGTTGAGCACGACGTCGCTCCCCCGGCCGGCCAGCTCGGTCGCGGCGCCGGGCCCGGCGAGCACCTCGACGCCGTCGGCCCCCGCCTCCCGGAGCAGGTCCAGCAGCGCGGGGCGCGCGGCGTCGTCGGCCACCGCGACGGCGCGGACGCCGAGGGCGGCCGCCTGGCCGGCGAGCGCGGGCAGGTCGGAGCCGCCGGCGGACAGCGCGTCGACGCGGAACCGGTCGGGGTTGCGTCCGATGACGTCGATGGCCTGAGTGCCGATGGAGCCGGTGGAGCCGAGGAGGGTGACGCTTCGCATGGTGCCCATCCTCGCAGCCCTCGGCGTCAGCCCTCGCCGGACTGCTCGGACCGGCCAGCCTCGGCACGGCTGACGTCCCCGCGGCCACCCTCCCCACGGCCCCGCCCGAAGATCCGCCAGCCCCGGACCACCCCGAGCGGGTCAGGAGCGGGCTCCCCCGGGGCCTCCCAGCCGGCGTCGTTGTCGAGCGGGACCACGTGCAGGCCGAAGTCCGCCAGGATCACCGGGATCGCGCGGATCGCCGCGCGGTCCTTCTCGCGGTCCGGCTCGGACAGCTCCTCCCAGGGGCGCAGGTCGGGGTGCAGGCGGCGGACGTCGTCCCGCTCGGGCCCGTAGGTCCAGCCGGCGGCGAGCTTCTCGGCCATCCAGCGCTCGTGCTCGTCCACGGCCCGCGCGTCGACCACGGGTTCGGGGATGCGGCCGTGCTCGACGTCGCGGGCGGGCGCGACGGTGCAGCCCATCTGGCGGAGCCGGTCGGGGATGGCGCGCACCTGGGCGCGGTTGGCGGCCCGCAGGTCGTCCGACAGCTCCGGCCACGAGACCATGGCGGGCGTGCTCTGCCAGGCCACGCCGCGAGCGCGCTGGTTGCGCAGGTAGGTCAGGTGCGCCGAGACGGCCATGAGGTCGTAGACGTCGTCGTGCACCAGGACGCCGGGCGCGGTCGCCCGGCGCAGCAGCCTGCCCGGTTCGACGACGTCGAGCCGCCCGCCGAGGTCGTCGAGGATCGCGCCGTCGTGGGTGCCGAACAGGCCGCCGAGCCCCGCGAGGCGGTTGAGGCGGAGCACGACGGCGCCCTCGCTCGCGCGCCAGAGATCGCTGTCGCGCAGGGCGTGGAGGAGGGCGTCGCCGTCGTCGTCGTGGCACACGTAGACGCGCTGGGGCGTGCCGATGGCGCGGACCTCGGCGAACGTCTCCACCGGGACGAGCCGGCAGGCCGCGCGGACGGCAGGCCACCGGGCGCGCAGCGTCCGGGCGGCGTCCTGCGCGCCGGGCCCGACCAGGGTCACCGTGAGAGGCTCGCCGCCCGACGCGATCTCGACGCTCCGCAGGCGGGCGAAGGCGACCACGAGCGCCCTGCCGAACGTGTCGTGCCCGACGACGGAGATGTGCGGGGCGTCGCCGCGGGCCACCGTCTGGTCGCGCCGGGCCAGGGAGCGGGCGACGAGCTCGCCGAGGGTGAAGAAGTCCACGCCCGGCTGCGGGTGGCTCAGGTGCCGGGCCTGCAGGGCCAGCGCGAGCTCGGGGTCGCTGACGTGGGCGTTCAGCCGCAGGCCGGGCTGGTCGGGGTACCGGTCCGCGCGTTTGGCCACGGCCACGGTCAGGACGTTGACGCCGGGCTCGTCGTCCTCGGCCTCGCAGGCGTAGAGGACGGCGGCCCCCGCCACCCCGGCGCTGCGCAGCGACTCGGCGTCGCCCCTGGTGGTCCGCGAGACGAGCGCGCCCCGCGCGGCCAGCGCCTCGGCGATGAGGTCGGCGACCGGCGTGCGGCCGACGACTATCGCGTGCCCGCGCATCCGGCGGGTGCGCATCAGTACGAACTGGTCGGCGAACAGGGAGCGCACGGCCTCGAACACCGCGTAGCCGGTGGCGACCGGGGCGAGGAAGCGCGCCGCCTGGAGCTGCCACGGGAGGTCGCCGCCCTCGTTGGTGGCCTCCGCGCCGAGCACGAAGAGCTGGACGGAGTAGTAGACGACGTCCCACCCGGTGGTGCCCCAGGCGAAGTCCGGGGAGGTCCGGTAGAGCCAGAAGCCCCACAGGCCCAGCCCGAACGCCACGCCGAACAGCGCGGCGAAGCCCGCGCGGACCCATGACCGGCGCACGCGCAGCCGCCGTGGCCCGCCACGGGGTGCCATCAGCTCCGGTGCCGCCATCTCACGCCTTCCTCGTCGACCCGCGAGCCTACCTGTACGGTGCATCTCGCACTGAATGTCGCTAGCGTCATGACCTGCGGCGACACTACACACCGGGGAGCTGTTCCTCCCCGGTCCGCGACATTCGCCGAGGAAAGGCTGCGGGCAAGGATGACCGACCGGAGAGTCCGTTCCCTGCTGCCCAATGCCCGAGCGCACGTGGCGCCGCGCACCGACCGGTACGACGGGTTCCTCTCCTACAGCCGCGACTCCGACGGCGAGTTCGCGCCGGCGTTCCACGCGCAGCTCCTCGAGTTCGACCGGCGCGACGACGTGCCCCACCTCAACATCTTTCTCGACCGGACCGGCCTGGCGAACAACCCCAGCCTGTGGGACGCCATCGAGCGCAAGCTGGAGCGCTCGGACTACCTGATCCTGTTCGCCTCCGAGGGCGCGGCCAGCTCCCACTACGTGGCCAAGGAGGTGGCGTGGTGGCTCGACCACCGCGAGCCCGAGACGCTCCTCGTCGCGCTGACCAGCGGAAAGATCGTCTGGGACCAGACGGCGAACAAGATCGACACGATCAGCACCACCGCGCTGCCCGCGCCGCTCGCCGAGCGGATCGACCACGAGCCCAAGTGGACCGACCTGACCCGGCTGCGCCAGCGGCGGTTCTGGCGGCACCACCCGGACCGGCCCACCGCGCTCGCCGAGCTGGTGGCACCGCTGCGCGGCGCGGACGTCAGCACCGAGGAGATCCTCAGCGCGCACATCGCCCGCCAGAGCTCGGCGGGCCTGCGCAACCGGCTGGTGAGCGTCCTCCTCGCGGTCCTGCTGATCGTTGCCATCGGCGCCTTCGGGTACGCCCAGCGGCAGGCGACCCGGGCGAACGACGCGGTGAACGCGAACGCTGCCCACCTGCTCGGCGCGACGTCGCACGTGGTGTACCAGGACGATCCGGCGACGGCGCAGCTGCTGGCCGTCGAGGCGGTCCACCGGCTGCGCGACGGGCAGACCCGCACCGCGCTGTTCAACGCCGTCACGGCGAACGAGCCCGCCGACCCGTACCTGCTGCGGACCGTGGACGTGCCCGAGGAGACCGGGCTCGCCGACGTCGCCGCGACCAGCACCGGCATCGTCGGCCGGACCGACACCGGCGACCTGGTGCGGTGGAATCCCGACGACGGCGCTCCCGCCGTCCTGCGCGGCGACCGCACCCCGTTCGGGACGGTCACCGTCCCCGGCCGGGCGGGACCCGCGCTGGCCGGGAGCGCGGACGGCACGGTGGTCGCCGCGGTGGACGACCTCGGCGTGACGCTCGGCAGGTTCGGGCCGCTGCCCGAGGGCGGCACGAGCCGCCAGACGCACCTCGACCTGCCGGGCACGACGGCGGTGGCGGTCACGCCGGAGGGCGACACGCTGCTCGTCGCGTGGCGCGACGAGGTGACGGGGAAGAGCCGGATCGGCAGCATCAACCTCGCAGGCCGGGACCTGGCGCTCCTGGAGTCCGACGACGGCCCCGAGCGCTCCCCCGAGCAGCAATTGGCGTTTGGCACCACATCGGCCTCGGACCTGTCGGTCACGTCCCTCGCGGTCGGCTCCAGCCGCACCGTAGCCGTGGCGGACGCCGCGGCGGGCACGCTCGAGATCCGCAGCCTGGACAGCCTGGAGCTGACCAAGGCCGGCCCGGTCGCCCTGCCCGACGGCGCCGTCCCGTCGCCGTCGCTCGACGACTGGGCGACCCTGAGCGCCGCCCCGGACAGCACGACGGTGACCGTGCACCACTGGGCCGACGGCTCGGTGCGCACGGCGGACTGCCCGGTCCCGCGCGCCTGGTCGAACCCCGCGATCGTGGCCATCGACGACGCCACCACGCGCGCCCTGGTGGCCACCGACGACGGGCTGGTGGCGTGCGATATCTCCGGCGACGCCGACGCGCACCGCACGTGGCACCTGTCGGGCATCCGGCGCACCGGCCCGCCCGTGCTGGTCGGCGACGGGCGTATAGCGGCGGCGTCGAACGGCCGGATCGCGCTGTGGAGCACCGCGGGCACGCGCGGGGACGTGCCGCTGCCGAGCGCGGCGGGCGCGGCGGCGGAGGCCGCGGAGGGGGCGCCCGCGGGGGGTGCGGCGTCCGCCGGGGATGCGGCGTCCGCCGGAGAGGGCGAGGCGGGGTCGAGCCCGTCGAGCCCCGGCCCGACGGCGGTCCTGGCCACCTTCCGGGACGGGTCGGCGCCGGAGGCGAGCACCGCCGCGTCGTGGTCGGACGGCACCGTCACGATCCACGGACTCGGCACGGTGACCCTGCCCGCCGACAGCCCCGACGCGGGGCAGCCGCTTCTCCCGGTGTGGCTGGACCGGGACCGGCTCCTGCTCATCACCCCGGACGGCGACGCCTACCGGACGCAGGGCGGGACCACCGCGGGGTACGAGGCGGGCTTCCGCGACCTCGTCGCGGCCGGCCTCGACCGGGGCGACCGGGACGCCACCGCCGGGCAGGACGACCCGGACGACCCGACGTGCGGCACGATCGTCAGTGCCCAGCGCACGCGGGACGACGTCCTGCTGGTCGACGCGTGCTCCGGGCTCCACCTGCTGGACGCCGGGCTCCAGGAGCGGGCCGTGTACGTGCCCGGCCCGCTGGGCAGCACGCCGCGGCTCGCGGACGCGTGGGCGGAGCCCGGCCGGGTCGCTGTCGCCGACGACGGGAGCCACGTCGCCGTCGCGCCCCGCGACTTCTCGCTGCGGGTCGCCGACCTGGCGGCCGCGGCACGGGGAGAGACCGACGTCTGGACCGTGCGGGGCAGCAGCGTGGCGCAGGTGCACATGATCGGAGCGCGCAGCAGCACCGAGGACACGGCCCTGCCGGACCAGCTCGTCACGCTCGGGCTGGACTCGACGGTACGGCTGCGCAGCGTCGCCGGCCCGGGCGAGCCCGAAGGGCTGGACCTCACGGGTACGTACGGCGACGTCATGGCGGTGCTGCCGGGCCCGGACCTGGTGGCACGGAACGAGGGCACGGCCCTGGCGTTCTTCGACATCGAGACCGGCCAGAAGGTCGGCGAGCTCGCGACCCGGCTCTACTCGCCCGGCGGCCAGGTGGCGGCGAGCGACGTGCACGCCGCCGACGGCCAGCTCCTCGTGGTGCAGGACCACGGCGTCACCACGGGCTGGACCTTCTCGGACGACCAGATGATCGCCCGCGCCTGCGCGATGGCCGGCCGCCAGCCGACCCCGGCCGACATGCCGGACGGCGTCACCCTTTCGCCGGACCCGGTCTGCCGGGGTATGCCGAAGTAGAGCGCCTGTCCGAGTCTCCCGTGGTGACCACGGGAG